>DATIKJ010000001.1:0-2142 GCA_035477615.1 Spirochaetia bacterium
GTGAACATTTCTGCTGGATCTACTCATTTTGGAGTAGTAATTTGGGATGCTGACAAACTTTCTCCAGAGTGTCAGTCTGTACTATTAAAACCACTGGAAGAATCATCAGCAAAAACGTGTCTTTATTTGATTGTGAGTAACGAAAATGGATTGTTGCCGACGGTACTTTCCCGGTGTGTGGTGATGAGTTATGTTGGGGATCACAAATTACTTAAAGAGTATTGGAAAAGTGTTTTGGAGTGCTTTTCTAAAGGCCCAGCAAAATGTTTATCTTTAGCTGATGAGCTGGAAAAGTCAGAAATGGTAATAATGCTAGAGGAAATAATATTCAAGTTAAAATCTGGATTGGGAGCAGAGGTGAATATTAATAGACTTAAAATACTTAAGTTGGCGATAGATAGTTTGTCTGTAATTAGATATTCCAATGTAAATCCAAAAATGACACTTGCGAATTTCCTTATTAATTCATGGAGATTGATCAAGGTTCCGACTAGGTGATTTTTTGCTATAGTTAAGGTATGGATTATCAGGAAACTGCCCTACTGGATTATCTTCTTTCATCTGGAAAATTGACGGAGGAAATGGTTGGAGCTTTGAAAATTGAGGCTGTTACAACAGGAAAAAGTTTGACGACCCTGCTTTTGGAAAAAAAATTAGTCGATGAGAATGGTTTGGCAGAAGCAAAGGCGAGAGTGCTCGGTATTCCATATTTTGCAGAAAGTAAGGTTACGGTAGATCCTGATTTGATTAGTTTGATATCTGTTGATTTGGCAAGAAATTATCAAGTTGTACCTTATAAACTAGACAAACAAAACAAGGTTCTAAGTTTGATAATGGTCAAACCAGAAGATTTGTCTACAGTTGATTTTTTTCAAAAAAGAACTGGGTATTCAATAAAATCACTACTAACGTCAAAGGAAAACTTAGACACTTTGATTGCTAGTATTTATAGTCAAAGTTTGTCGGGTGAGATATCAGGTGTATTAAGAAGAGAGAAAGAAACAACTGAAGAGGGTGTACGTTTAGTGACGGCAGATACAATTTCTCAAATAATAAAAGAGCCAAAAATTGTTGAGATAGTACGTAAAATATTGGAACATGCAATTCGTCTTCGTGCTTCAGATATTCATATTGAGCCATTGGAGAGTATTACTCGTGTTCGATATCGTATTGATGGCATTTTGGAAGAAAAACTAACTTTAGACAAAGATTATCACGCTTCATTAATATCTCGTATCAAGATTTTGTCGGGGATGAAGATCGACGAAAAACGCATTCCTCAGGATGGACGTTTCAATTTTCAGTCTGAGTGGGGTGAAGTTGATTTGCGTATTTCTTCCCTACCAACTGTAAATGGGGAGAAAATTGTTATGCGTCTTCTTAAGAAAACTGATAAAGTTCCAACTCTTTCAGAGTTAGGACTTAGAGGGAAAGCTTTAACTACTTTGGAAGAGGCTATTCGTATTCCTCACGGTATTATTTTAGCTACTGGTCCTACTGGTTCTGGTAAAACAACTACTTTGTATTCTATATTGACGATGGTGAACTCACCAAAAGTTAATATTGTGGCTTTGGAGGATCCAGTGGAGTACCAGATTGGTGGAGTCAATCAAGTGCAGATTAATCCTCAGGCCGGACTTACTTTTGCTTCCGGACTCCGTTCTTTTCTTCGTCAAGATCCAAACGTCATTATGGTTGGTGAAATTCGTGATGAAGAGACAGCCCAGTTAGCTGTACAAGCTTCATTAACGGGTCACCTGGTTTTTTCAACAGTTCATACGAACTCAGCTGCTGGAGCATTGCCAAGACTTTTAGACATGGGTGCGGAGCCATTTCTTTTGTCCTCATCAATGACGGCGGTGATTGGTCAGCGTGTTTTACGTACGGTGTGTGATAAATGTAAAACGGCTTATGTGCCTGAAGCAAATGTAATCGAAGATATTCAGCAAGTTTTAGGAAAGTTACTTGACGGATGGATAAAATCAAATCCTGCAAAAGCAGAAGAAGCACAAAAAAATAGTGTTCCCTTTATGCTTTATAAAGGAACTGGATGCGATAAGTGTGGTGGATCTGGTTATTATGGTCGAATGGGAATTTTTGAAGTTTTAAGAGTGACGGATAAAATTGCGAGATTAATTATGG
>DATIKJ010000002.1:0-53685 GCA_035477615.1 Spirochaetia bacterium
CTTGTGTATAGGCACGACGGGCTTTTTCATCTCCTTTGATTATCCCAAATATTAATAGACGAAGCAATGAACCGCTTAAAAAGAAGAATTTAATGAAGGGTAGTTGCCAAGAAGGCATGTGTTTCTTCCAGAAATAAATCATGTATTTGATTTCGCTAGTTAAAGCGAAGACGGATCCTCCAGACGCTCCACCAAGATGAATGATGGCTGGAGATATCTGATAGGTAGTTTTAAAGCCTAGCTTACTAAGTCTGTAACATAGTTCCATTTCTTCGGTATACATAAAAATATTTTCATCAAAACCACCAACTTTATCAAAGATTTTTTTAGGAATAATCATAAAAGCTCCAGTAATCCAGTCCATTTGTCTATTGCGATCATACGAACCAAGTTGGGGATGGAATGAAGGAATTAAGCGACCAATAAGAGGGAGATCGTCAATAAAGAACTGCCAAGCAAAAACATTGCTAAAGCTTGGGAAATAACCTCCTGAGGCTTGAACTGATTTATCGGCATTCAAAAGTTTACACGAATAAACTCCAGTACTTGGGAGTTTTTTGAGATTGTCTAGAGACTCTTTGATGGCGTTGTCAAAAACAAGAGTGTCGGAGTTTAGAAGAAGCAAGTACTCTCCTTTAGCTTTTTTTGATCCGAGATTGTTGGCTTTGCCAAAACCAATATTGTCTTTAGCATTGATGAGATTAACTTGAGGATATTTTTTTTCCAGTTCTTTGATTCTTTCAAGAGATCCGTCTTTGGAACCATTGTCGACAATGATAATTTCGTAATCAATATCCTTGGTGTATTTGATTACTGATTTAACACAGTTTGTAAGAATTTCTTTGGTGTTGAAAGAAACAATAATAATGGAGAGATCTGTTTTAGGCATTTTGAATGGATTTTTTTATCGAGAAATAAGCTAAGTAAGTAGCTGGAAAAACAAGAGTCCATATTAATATACGAGCCCAGAGTGGAGAGTTGTTGGGTTTGATGGTGACTTTACTGAAATAGGCAACGTCTTCAAAGAATAGTTTGGGGATTTTATCCTTTGGAGTATTGGCAAAGGCTGGAGCATTTTCTGGCTCCCAACCATTAACAAAAAGTGAGCTTCTAAAAGGATAAACAATTTCTTCTAAATAGCTACTTTTTAACTGGTCTCTCACCATATCAAAGGATTCTTCTGGTCTGTAGTTTAATCTATATGAGGGAATTTTCCAACCAAAAATGGTGAGTTGGTATTTTGACTGCATTTGGCTGATGGCTTCTTTTCTAGCTAGATTTGTATAGAATCCTTTTTGGTCAGGATTTTGGATCGTGTCTCCTTCTTCAGTTGATCTAGTGGAAGGCATAAGGTCTGGAGTAGTAGGAGCAGGAGGAACTAGATAGATAACTCCCAGAACGTAGATAAACAGAACAGTTATTTTGAATGATAGTTTCATTGAAACAGTCTGGCTCTGCCCAGTTTGTAATTTTGTTTTTTAAGAGGTCTTTCCCCAATAAATTTTGCAGGAACTCCGCCAACAATGGTGTTTTCTTTGACATCTTTGGTAACGACTGCTCCACCAGCAACAACAGCACCATTACCAATATTTACTCCTGGCATAATAATGACACGTGGCCCAATAAAAACGTAGTCTCCAATACTAACAGGTTCCTCAATAGCCTTAAATGTTGGGTCACTTAAATCATGTTCAGAGTTGTAGATCATTACTTGAGAAGCGATATCTACTTGTTTACCAATTTTAATTTTGGCGCGACCATCAAGAAAAGCGTGATCGCCAATGATTGTCCCCTCCCCAATCTCAATATTTTTGGGAAGGAAAAATCTAGCTCCCATATGAAAGGTGGATCTGTGCCCCATCTTAATTCCAGATATTTTGTAGAAAAAATTTCTTACCGTGTGACTTGGAAAGTAACTAATGATCCAGAGTATGTAAAGCCAAAGATCAAGAAAAAAACTAAAGAAACGATTGGTTATTTTTCCAAGAGCGTTAGATAAACCAAGTTTATTGCCCTCTTTGTCAACAAAGAAGATTCCATCTGAAGAAAAATTTAGATTGCTTATTTTCATATTGTTTTTATAATACTTAAGATCTTTTGAGCGGAGATATCCCAATCAAAACGCTTGGTGTTTTCTTTACCCTCTTTAATCAGTTTAAGCCTTTCTCCGATAGAAAGTGCAAGAACTCTTTCAAGAGCATTTTTAATGCTTTCAACAGACTCAGGATCTTCGATATATATAGCTGATTCACCTGCTACTTCAGGAAGACTACTTACTCTGGAAACGACAATTGGGGTACCAACGGCTTGAGCTTCAACTGCAGGCATGCCAAAACCTTCATAGAGACTAGGGAGAACAAAGGCTCGACTACCTTTTATTAGGGCTGGCAGATCGTCGTTGGGAGCAAAACCAGTAAAGATTACCCTGTTATCAATACCCAAAGTTTTTGACTGCTCTAGTATCTGATCATAAAGCCAGCCTTTTTTACCACAGATGACGAGTTTGAGTTGGGATTTGTCTAGTTTGGCAAAAGCATCTATAAGACGAGTAATATTTTTTCTTGGTTGAAGTGTTCCCCAGTATAGAAAATAACTTCCGGAAATTCCGTATTTTTTCTTGACTGAGATAATTTTTGTCTTTGGGACTTTGCCATGATATACCTCTTTGTCGAAAGCAGGATAAACTACATCAATTTTGTCAGCACTGGTACCGTAAAGTTTAATGATTTCGTTTTTAGAAAACTCAGAGATAGTGAGAACTTTTTTGGCTTTTTTGACTGATAAAGGGGTCCATTTTTTTAATTGGTTAATATCATAGTCAGTAAAGTACTCTGTTCCAAATCTTTCAAAACTCATGTCCATGAGGTAGATTATGGTTTTTGTTGGAGAAAATAGCGGAGTGTAGTGGCTTGGAGAAAAAAGAACATCTATTTTGGGTTTACCAAACCAGAGTCTTTTAGTGAGACTAGTAAGCACCCAGGCTCTTTTGGCACCAAAGATTTCGTAGATTAGATTGTCATTTTCAACAGGCATGTCAGGAAGGGGTCTCTCTTTACCAAGAGCGATAAGTTTTTCATCGCCACTTATCTGTTTAACTAGATGAAGAAATATGTTGTAAGCAACCTGATTAACACCTACTCTTTGAGGAATATTTGCTTCATTTATGTCGAAACCGATGTTCATAGATTGTTTTTTGTGGCCATGACTTGTTGATAAACCTTGTAAGTTTCAGTGGCTGTTTTTTCCCAGGTAAATTTTGAGGCTTGTTTGAGACTTTTTACTTTGAGTTCATTTCTGTTTCTAATAGCCTCAATTATACCAGCCGCGATAGACTCGACACTTTCTGGGTCAAAGAGAACTCCAGCCTCACCAACAACCTCAGGAAGACTACTTATATTACTAGTGGTAACTGGTGCCCCACAAGCCATAGCTTGAAGAGGAGAAAGCCCGAAACCCTCGTATATACTCGGAAGAACAAAGGTAAGACAAGCTGAGTAGAGACCCGGAAGGTCAGCATCAGGAATAAAACCAGGCATGGATACACCCTCGACAGCCTCTGGAATTTCTCCCCATCCTGTACGGCCACCAAGAATTAGTTGGAGATTCGGAAAATCTTTTTTAACCAGTTTAAAAGCTTTAATAAGCCTTGCCTGATTTTTCCTTGGCTCAAGAGTAGAAAGAGAAAAAATAAAGTTTTCATTAATTTTGTAACGTTTTTTAATAATTTCTTGAATATCTATAGATTGTGGACAGTATCTCTCCTCTACCCCTTCTGGGATGACAATTATTTTTTCTTCAGGGACTTTAAGGATGGAAATTAAATCTTCTTTTGTAGATTGACTAACGGCAATGATTTTTTCAGACTCGCGCATGACCCAAGCAAGGCGTTTTTTGTGTGTATTTCTTATTGACTCGGTAGTTGTTTGAGGAAACTTAAAAGGAATTAGATCGTGAACTGTAGTTATTTTGGGAAATTTCGATGGAGGTTCGGTCCAGTCAGAGGTATGGATGATATCAACATCACCAATTAATTTTTCGACAGGAAGTACATGAAGAGAGTTCCAAATTAAGTCCATGAGGGATGGTGGAAAAGGATATATTTTTGGAATACCTTTCATTTTTTGGGCAAGTAAGGCCAGCTCTGCTTTGCGTCTTAGTGAGCCACCAAAGAGAATAAACTGATCATCAGGATAAAGTTTGATGAGAGTGGCGGCTAAATTTTTGGTGTAAACAGAGACACCGGTGCCATAAATGGCCTGAGAAATATCGATGGCGATTTTCATAGTTTGGGAAGAAAAAGTTGGTAACTGTTGATTTTTTCCCCCTCTTCGTAGTTCATTTTAATATACTCGAAGACTTTTTGGCTCTCAGTTACTATATTTTTATCGTCGACTTCTGCTTGAAAGTTAATCAAGACAGGGGTGTTGCTGTCTTTTAGAGAAAGAATAATTCTGTCTTGAAAATCTTTTTGATGAAGATACCAAGGGAGAGAAGGTATATAGGTATAGTTTGGAGGAATTTTTCCAGAAAGTGGGTAAAGAATGTCGGGGGCTCCTAGAAGATAAATTGTCTGTCCAGGAAGTTTTCTGATTTGATTGGCAGAAGATTGTACTTCAGGAGTGAGATAAAAATTGCCGTAAGGATGCCGAATAGCGGAAACTAGATTGAGACAGAAAAAGATAATAATAAATAGGTAAGCAAAAATATTCGGTTTTTTACTTAAGAGTGCCCAGAACAAAACTGCGACTAAGCAGAGTGGCTGAAGGTGTTCGTAACCAAAACGAGGAAAGGCTAGAACAAGAAGACCTATCAATATTGCCAAATAGTGAAATTTTTTGTTTTTAACGATGAAATAAATCGCTGGAGTTAACCAAACAGAAAGGGTGAGTATTTGTCTGAAATTGGGTAGTAGTCGCGCTTCTTGGGGATAGATATCTTTGTTAAATTGAATTGCTTGGCGATAAAAATCAGCTAAAATCTCTTGTTTAAAAATAAAGAGGGTAGGAATACCTACACCAATGAGGCCACCGAGAATTAAGGGTATGGAAAAATGGGAAAAGGAAAGAAATAAAACTAACAGGGCGGGAGCAATGGTGGGACGAAGAAGAAGTATTTGAGACAAGAGAAAACCAGAGACAAATTGACGAAGACGATTTTTGGAAAAAGAAAGGAATAACCAAAGAGAGATCAGTAGATTGACAAAGGTTTCAAACCAAAGAATGTAGCCTGAAAAATAGACTGAGGAAACAACGAAGAGAACTAGCCAAACTAAAGGTTGTTTTATCTTAAAACGGATAAGACTGGCATAAAGAAAAATATCAGTCAAACAAAGGGTGGCTAAAAAGACAAAGAGAAGTGGCCAAGGGTTGGAGGTGAGAAAGGCTGGAAGAGAAAATGGGCCAAGTAAAAGTGTAGGGAAGTGTTGATCTAGTAAATCACGATAGGGTAAGAAACCTCGACTAACAAGATAAGGATAAAGAGTGAATTCTCCTGATAAAAAGTAACCTCGAGCAAAGATTAGAGCAACGTGAAGTATTAGTGCTGAAGGGAGAAAAAAATATTTTAGTTTAGTGAGAATTTTCATGGGTGTGTTTTTTGACATTAAGAGTGAGGTAATAGACAGACTGAAGATAACTTAGAAAAAGTCCATGGTAACCATCAAGGAAGCCTAGTTTGTAAAAATAGCGTTTGAAAAAATCACGAACAAACCACCAGTTGGGAAAAAATTGTTTTTGTTTAGTAGCGAGTTCTGAGTAACGATCAATTTTGTCAATGAATTCAGAAATGGTTTCGTAGTTTTTATGAACAAGAAAGTTTTTTAATTTGCCAACCTTTTGAATGGTGGCAAATTCTTCATGAACAAGACTTTGCCACTGCCCACTCCCCTTCTGGTAGAGCCAGATATGACAGTCGTCTTGAGGACTCCAATCAGTGTGACGAATGGGTTTACCCCAGATAAGATTTAAACGAGGAATAAAATAGGCTGAGTATTCAGGAGATTTAAGAGCTTCTTTAATTTCTACAGAAAGTTCTTTAGAGACAACCACGTCGGCTTCGATGGAGAGTATCCAATCGCCTTTTGCTTCTTGGTTACCAAAGTTTCTGGTATCGGAAAATGAGATAAAGGGGTGACTTATGACTTTGGCGCCATAGCTTTTGGCAATTTCCACGGTTTTATCTGTTGACCCTGAGTCAATCACAATTATTTCATCAGCCAGATCTTTGACTGAGGCTAATGTTTTGTACAAATCTTTTTCTTCGTTGAGAGTAGGGATAACGACTGTTAGTTTGGCGTTGGCCATGATTTTTATTATACGTGTAGTAACATAAACTATGTCTAAATACTTTGTTGTCGGCGGAGCCGGCTATATTGGTGGGGTTTGTGTCGAGAAAATGATTGATCGAGGTGATGAGGTAGTAATTTTAGATAACCTCAAAACTGGTCATAAAGAAAATGTTCACCCAAAAGCTTCTTTTTATCTTGGAGATAAAGGAGATGGTGCATTGCTTGATAAAGTATTCTCTGAACACAAAATAGATACTGTATTGGACTTTGCTGGATTAATTCAGGTAGGTGAATCGGTAAAAGAACCTGGAAAATATTTTCAAAACAATCTTGGTCAAGGAATTGATCTTTTGGATGGCATGATGAGGAATGGTGTTAAGAAAATAATTTTTTCATCAACAGCAGCTGTCTTTGGAAATCCAAAAGTGATACCTATCAACGAAGATGTTGAAAAGGATCCTATTAATCCATATGGTGAATCAAAGTATTTTTTTGAAAGAGTAATTAAAAGATATGCTGAGGCTTATGGATTGAAGTACACTATTTTTCGTTATTTCAACGCATGTGGTGCGACAACTCAAAGTAGAGAACAACACGCACAAGAGTCTCACTTGATTCCTTTGATTTTTCAAGCTGTAAAGGGAGAAAGGCCCAATATTGCTTTGTTTGGAACAGATTACGAGACGCTAGATGGTACATGTGTTCGTGATTACATTCATGTTTCAGACTTAACAGATGCACATTTATTGGCAATAAAAAGAATGGATGTTTCACCCAAAAATGAGTACAACTTGGGTAATGGAAGCGGTTATTCGGTAAAGGAAGTGATTACTGCTGTAGAGAAAGTCACTGGAAAAGCTGTACCAGTCGTCATTGGAGATCGACGAGAAGGAGATCCGGCAACACTAGTAGCTTCTTCTGAAAAAGCAAAGAGTGAGTTGGGTTGGGTGCCACAGTATCCAGAAATTGAACAGATTATTGCGTCTGCATGGGAAGCAGAGCTTAAACCACCAAAGAATAAAACAATTTAATTTGTTTTGCTTGATGAAAGATTTTTAAGTGTTGAGTAAAAATAACAAACAATTCCTATAGATAAGAAGGTTTCAAACACTTCTTGCCATTTTATGATTGGAGTATTACCAAGCCATACCCCAAATGGTTTGAAGACGAAGTCGTGTAATAGGTAATACAAAAATATTGTTATGAAACAGAATACAAGATATTCTGGTGGAGTAAATATTTCATATTTTTGGAAATATTGGGGAAAAAATCTTTTTAGTATTTTTCTTGAGAATGCTCCATATAGTCCAATTGACATGTACACAAAACTTAGTGCTGATTGAATAGTTGAAATATTGTGCAATGTAGTTTCCTTTTGTGTATTGATCTCGTACAAAATCTCTGGAGTACTAAAAAAGAGTATTCTCTGACCCCAAGAAATCTCTTCTCCAGCTACAAAGAACATTGAGATTGAACATAATAGAAATACTAAAGAAAATGTTTTATTTTTTGCTCTAAACTTGATGGAGATCAAAAAAGAGATTACTGAAGATGCCAAAAACATCAAAAATTGTGTAATCTCCAAAACACCATCTTCATTAATAATTAATCCAAAAATATCTTCAGATATATGATGAATAAATATGAGAGAAAGAAAAATTAGGGGTGGAATTATATAGATGTATTTATATTTTTTTAGATCTTTGAAGTCGAGATAAATAATTGTTCCACTTAGAACTGGAAGAAAAAGAAAATGAAATGTGTTGATGTGAAAATGATTAAAAACAAAGTTTCTATAGAGTGTTCCGTCTAGAAAAAAGAAAAGTGTTGACAAAATCAGTAAACTTGGAAAAATGAATTTTTTGTTTAAAGATAGTATCTTGGGAGAGAGTTTGATCTTATTACAGAGTGACCAGATCAGCGATAAGGTGATAAACAAAAATATATAAGTTCTAGAGTCAATAAATAGATGTTTTTTACAAAAACCAGGATAGAAGAATATATCTAACAACAACGAAAGGAGAGTCAGTATGATTATTACAAGATACAAAATGCCTGTTTGGCTATTAACTGACAACATTATACACAGGTATTTTTGCAAACTACTGAATTGATTAGATTTAATACAATAACTAAGACTTTTCGGCGACCAAAATAAGACTTTGACCAAATGGAATGGGTAAGTATTTTTCTAGATATAGAAATGGCACTATTATGGTATCGAAAATTTTTGCCATGAAATTGTCAGAGTTTGATTTACTAGGTAATTTACCCCTCACCCACCAAGCAAAGAAACCAGGAAAATTGACATACTTAATTTTAATTATTTTTAAATTGGCTGATTTAGTTTTATGGTATAGATCCTCTTTGGTGTAGCGATGAAAATGTCCCATGGCTTTATCTAGACTGCCATATATTTCTGGACGAGCAGGAACAAACAATAATAATCTACCTTTTTTCTTAAGAAGTTTTGAACAATTACTTATAGCATCTCCATCTCTTTTTATATGTTCAAAAACATTTGAAGAAATTATAGTGTCAAAAGAGTTGTGAAGATTGATGGGTGGCGTTTTTTCAATGTCAAGTATGAGTATCTTGTAATGGAACTGACTCTTTAGGTAAATAAAGTAATCGGAACGGATATCTGAAAGGGTGATATTTGATTTCGGAAGGAATTGTGAAAGACCACCAATACCAGAACCAATTTCTAAGATATTTTCTCCAAGATATTTTTTGAATAGGGAAGCGATAAAACGGTTGTATCGATTAAGACTGGTGGCGTGTTCCAGTATTCGATGACTACTTTTCGTCCAAGATTTTTTCATATTTACTAGCGATAATGTCCCAAGAATATTTACTGGCTTGTTTAGTGAATTTTTCTGATGATTTCTGATTAATTGCCTCTTTAATTTTTTCGGCATATTCTTGTGAGTTTTCTGGGTTCTTTACAAACAGACCAACATTACCAAGGATTTCTCGACGACTTGGATCATCAGTGACGACACAGGGTAGACCTGTGGCTAAAGCTTCAAGATAGACAATACCAAAAGCCTCACTACTGTCGGAGCATAAAGTAAAAACATCGGAACTGCGATAAATACTGGGCATGTCAGAATGACTTACTTTTAATCTTAGATATCGATTGCCTAATATTTTATGACCAAGATTGTCTTCACTTACTTCTTGAGGGCCAGTGCCGACAACAAGAAGGGAAGTATTTTTTAGATGGGCAACAGCATTGATAGTGGTAGATACTCTCTTACTTTTTATAGCAGCACCAACAACAAGAACAATGGGATGAGAAAGGCCAACAACTCTCTTTTTACCTTTGGCTGTAAATTTTTCCAAGTCTACACCATTAGGAATGACTGCGATTTTTTGATTTTTCCATGGCGTGGCTTTTTTTGCCCATAAGGCTTGAGATTTAGTAAGAGCGACAAAAACGTCTGGATAAATATATAGATTGACCCTGTCATTCCAACCCGGGCCTGATTGACCAGCAACAATTATCTTGGCATTGATAATACAGGAAAATATTCTTAGAAGAATAACTTCCCAGCCAGAGTTTTGAGGAAAGATAATATCAGGTTTAATTTTCCAAAGTTTGGGTAGAAGTTTTATCGTAAACTCGAGTTCTTTAAGATGGAAATAATCCAAGAAAAGGCGTTTGAGGATGTGAGTAACTGGAAGTTTGCTATGAGAATGATTGGAATTGAAGGAGACGTTTATCTCTTCAGTTTGATATTTTTTTGCAACTTTTTTTGATCCAACCTGAAAAAGATACACTTCGTGTTTTTGAGAAAGTCTTTGGGCAAGTGAGTCTACATACGTCTCCCCTCCCCGATCAGCGAGTCCTGAGTAAAAATTTACGTAAGCTAGTTTCATAAACCTATTGTAAACTAGAGCCAGCATGAAGAAACTATCAGTTATTATGCCAGTCTTCAATGAGAAAGCTTTTATTAAGAAGGCTGTTACAGCTGTGTTGAAAGCGAGTATCGGAAAAATGACAAAGGAAATAATTATTGTAGATGACGGATCAAGAGATGGCACAACACAAATTTTAAAAAAGATTAAGAATCGAAAAATAAAAATAGTATTTCAGAGGAAGAATCAAGGAAAGGGTGCTGCGATCAGAAGAGGACTTAAAGAGGTGACAGGGGACATTGTGATCATCCAAGACGCTGATTTGGAATACAACCCTAAGGAGTATCCCCTATTACTTCAACCCATACTTGATCGGAAAGCAGATGTGGTTTTTGGATCCAGATTCTTGGGAGATAGACCACACAGGGTTTTGAATTATTGGCATATGGTAGGAAATAAATTTTTGACATTGTTTTCTAATATGATGACAAATATTAACCTTACCGATATGGAGACTGGATATAAGATGTTTACTCGAGAGGTAGCAGATAAACTTAAATTACGAGAGAATCGTTTTGGTATGGAACCTGAATTTACGGCAAAAATTGCAAGAATGAGATGTAGGGTTTATGAAGTAGGTATTAGTTATTCCGGTAGAAACTATGATCAAGGAAAGAAGATTAATTGGAGAGATGGGGTTCACGCAATCTGGTGTATTTTGAAATATAACTTGGACTAGGATAACTTTTTTATTACAAGAAATAATTGAGGTCCCCAGTATTTAAAAGGGAAAGTGTTTTTTTGGCCTAGGAATTTAAATATTCTTTGATGAAGACTATTAACACCATCATCAATTTCCCACAATGATGAAGATTGAATAATTTTAAGATTATTGTTCCGGTGAATGTATTTTATTAAATCATAAAGATATGGCTCACAAGTGGTGTCGTCATCTGGATTTTTGAAGATTTTTTTGGGAGTGACTTTGGTAAAAGAAAGATGATTATTGGTAGAAAAGGAGAAGTCCTTAGTAATACCCAAGAATAGTTTAGGTAGTGGTTGTTCTATAGAAACTGGTGAACGACGATTTGGAGAACCATAGTTTGGACAAAGAATAACAATCATCCCATTTATTGCTGTCACCCTAATCATCTCGTTGATAAACAGTTCTTGATTTTTAGTATGTTCAAGAACGAAGGTGGAGTAAACCAAATCGAAAATATTTGAAGTAAATGGAATTATTTCGTCTTTAGTTTTGATGAACTTGATGTTCGGAAATTGTTTTTTAGCTTTCTGTATAGCAAAATGGCTTATATCAATACCAGTAGCATCTTTTCCTTTTTCAATAATCTTGGCAAGTTTTGTTCCTTCTCCACAACCAACATCAAGAATAAATCGTGATTTTTTAGCAATTTGTGATATTCTTTTTATCCCTGGATGCCAGTAAATTTTTTTATTAGCTTTTTTTGCAACATCGTAATAGTGAAGTTCATTCATTTTTTGTTGCAATTATCAAAAAACCATTTGCGAGTTTGGGGAAGTATTTGTCTCCAAATATCTGAATAAATCTGGGAAAAAATATTCTAAAAGTAGAGTTCCAATAGTCAAAAAGTGCACTGCCGATTCCATGCTCTTTCTTTATTATTAATTTTTCTTTAAATAGTTGTCGAATATCTATTAGGGAGTAAAACCTAATATGTTCTTTATTATTTTTATAATTGATCATAGGAGAAAAACCACTAAAAAATAATGACAGTCTTGTTTGTAGGGAAGCTACATTTGGAGTTGAAAAAATTAGCGTTCCACCAGGTTTTAAAACTCGTGATGCTTCCGAAATTATTTTTTCAGGAAAAAAAACATGTTCTAGCACCTCTGAACAAATCACAATATCTATCGAATTGTTTTTAATAGGTAGTTTCTGAGAGTCTAAATCGACACAATATGTCTTATTAAAATATTGTTTAGCTTTTGATAGTTGTTTTTTACTAAAGTCTACACCAATAAAATTTGAATCCTCAAAACACTCTTGAGAAAGTAATTTCTCATAGATACCATCTCCGCAACCAATATCGAGTACGCTGACTTTCCTGTTAATAGCCTTAATTGCTTTTTCAATTTCTGAAGTAACAACCAAAAATCTATTTTCAAAAGCAAAAAGTGATCTTGGAAATTTTGGATAAAGGATATTTCTTCTGTCAATTAGACGGTAATGATCTTTTGAACTTTGCTGATCATAGAAATGACTAATATTCATTTAATTTAAGTTTATTTTTTATATAAATGATGATAGCTCGGTATAAAATGGGTATTTGTTGAAAATAATTGAATTTATTTGTGACTTCGGGTACTATTGTGGGTTTTTTAGAAAAAAATATTTTAGGAATGTATTTTTTATTAATTTTTTTTCCAAAGGTTGGTTTGTATTTTTGTAGACGGTCAAAGATATTACTGTTTTTACTTGAACGAATAAGGTGAGTTGCGTGAAAATAAGTGGTGTTGATAAATTTTATACCACGCCTTAGCTGAATTGGTAGATTTTCTTTGTCAAAATATCCTTCTTGTCCGTATGGATTTGAGGCATGAAGGCCAGGTATTTTTTTTAGGTTGATAAATCTAAGGTTTAAATTGCCTTTTCTGCCAGCAATTTGATAGTTGCCTGATGTTAAAGGAAGAGAGTGGTAGATATCACCAACAAGGTTTCTTGTCCAGCAGGCAATAGATTCTATTTTTGAATTTTGAGAAATGTACTTTTTTATTTTTATAAGTGATTTTTTAGACCAAATCTCATCACCGTCTAAAACTAATAACCAATCATAATTTGTTGGAGTTTTTTCCAACATCTCCTGACGAAGATGGCCAATTTCTTCTCGAGTGATTACAGGGTGCTTTTCGAGTTCTATTTTTGGGGAGTTTATTGTGTTTATTATTTCAACGGTTTTATCGGTAGAACCGTTATCCCAAACCATAATTTTGTCGACGAATGGTAAAACTGAGTTTATTGCATACCAAATGAAATTTTCTTCATTCTTTACCAAACAATGGACAACAATCTTAGGCTTTTTCATTGCTTGCAAAAATAGCTTTCAGTTTGATCATCGAAGCAATCAAAACAAATAAATTTCCAATCCCAAGGGCTATAACTGGAGCATAAGCTCCCAACCGAGGAATTAAAATTATTTGGATTATTACCATGGTAATAATCTGAGTAATGGTTAATTTTGCAATAAAAGCAGGTTTGTTAAAAGAATAAACAAGAGCCGGTGTGGTAACTAAAGTAAACATAAAGGGAATTATTGCTACTATTAAAACCTGAAAGACTGGTATGGCGGAAAGGTATTTATTACCAAACACAATACTAATAATTGGCTCGGCCAGGATTGCAGACAGAATCATAAATAGAGAAACAACACTAATTAGTAGAGTGAGTTTTCGCATGTAGATTTTGATCTTTTCTTTAGTATCGAAACCTGAAAAACGAGGGTTAACAACCGATCCGAGACTGGAAATAAGGAGAGAAAAGAAAAGAGTTATCCTACTGGCAGCAGAGTATATTCCCGCCTGAAGACTGCTAGATAAAAGATTTAAAAGAATAATATCGATACGAGTGGCAAAAACTGAAAAGATTCTTGAAACCGCTATCCATTTGGCAAAGCGATACATTTTTACGAATATTGGTTTTTTGAAGCGCCATTTAATGATGAAAAGTTCGCGGCCGAAAGTGATAATCAAAGCAATAAAACTTGAGATGATGTTTGCAGCGAAGGCTGTAGAGATAGAAAGTTTGCTGGTATAGAGTAAAACAAACACCAAAGATATTTTTATTAAGGCATCAATTATTTGACTTAAAGAATAGCGGACAAATCTTCTTTCTGCGGTAAAAATACCTTGAGCATAGTTTATCAACAGATAATTAAAGGCAATGTGGCCGGCGAGTAATAACTGTACTGGTAGAGAGCCGGGAATAATACTATTGTTGGTAAAGGAAAATATTCCAAAAACAAGAAGAATAACTAGTCCAATTGTGTATTCAAACCAGTAACTGGTATCAATTAATATTTGTCTTTTGCCTCCCAGTTTGGGGATATAATTTATCAAAGCAGAGGTAACACCTAGGTCTCCCAGGCTGTAAATTATTGCAATGAGAGCTGTGATGGCAGAAAAGACACCAAATTTTTCCGGTCCTAGGACACGAGCTAAAACAACAGTATAGAGAAAACCAACTACAGCAGTGAAACCGAGCCCCACAAAACTTATTAGAGTATCTTTGATTGTTTGCGATCGGATAATTTTATTAAACCTTTCCACTGCTTTTATCTTACCCTTTTTCTCGGTACCAGTCCAAAATATCTTGAAGAGTTTTTTCCAAAGGAATTTCTGGCTGCCAGCCTGTTGCAGAAGAAAGTTTGCTGTGATCTCCGTATAACTCCGGAACTTCATCTGGGCGGACACGAGCCGGATCAATTTCCATTTTTATCTCAATTTTGGACAAGGCAACTATTTTGTCGGCGACTTCTTTTACCGGCACACTTTTGCCAGTGGAAATAAGATAACGCTCACCGGATACGCCTTTCTCTATAAGAAGGCGGTAAGCACGAACAAAGTCGCGTACATCACCAATATCCCTTTTTACCGTGAGATTGCCGGTGTAGATTACTGGTTTTTTCCTGCCTTTTTCAATATCAACTATTTGAGAAGCAATGTCTGGAGAGAGGAATCCTGGCATTTGGCCGGGTCCAGTATGGGTGAAGGGAGTAACGTAGATTATATCGAAGTTAAAAGACCGAGCATATTCCTTGGCAAAAAACCAGTTGGCCATTTTACTTATTGCGTAAGGATTGATGGGATTTAGGATGGTATCCTCGGTAATCGGAAGATTTTCTTGATGAATGATACCGTGTTCTTCGGATGTGCCAACTAATATTAGACGAGGACGGTAGTTGGAAATTGCTCTAACCGCTTCCAACAGATTAATTGTTCCAATCGTATTTACCATAACGGTTTTTTGAGGAATATCAAAAGATATACCTGGTTTGGGCTGACCGGCAAGATGAATAATAACGTCTGGCATTATTCTGGAAATTAGATTGGAGAGTTGACCCTGACTCTCAATGTCGCAAACAAAAACGTTTTTAGGCAGACCATTTTCCGGTTGGTGTAGAGCTGTTCCGTAAACCTCATAACCATTAGTTTGCATCTCCTTCCAAAGATGTTGACCTACAAAGCCTTCACTACCTGTAATTAAGACCTTTTTCATTTATTTTCTTTTTTAAGAAGTTCGATGTCGCTATCAACCATGATTTCCATTAGTTCTTTCATAAAAGTGCGAGGTTGCCAGCCAAGTTCTTTTTTGGCAAGAGAGTAGTCCCCTTTCATGGCGGTGATTTCTGTTGGTCTAAGTAATTTACTATCAGAGATGACATGGTCTTCCCAGTTTAGACCGACATGGTCAAAGGCTGCTTTACAAGCATCTTTGATTGAATGACTAGTGTCTGTACCAATAACGTAGTCTTTGGGAGTAGGCTGTTGAAGCATTAACCACATAGCTTCAACATATTCTTTGGAATATCCCCAGTCT
Source organism: Spirochaetia bacterium (assembly GCA_035477615.1). Classification (GTDB taxonomy): domain Bacteria; phylum Patescibacteriota; class Microgenomatia; order UBA1400; family MFAQ01; genus UBA2277. Next base: position 15,726 of record DATIKJ010000002.1, read on the forward strand.
CTAACTGCTGTTAGATCTCCAAGATGAAGCTTACCTTCTGAATCAATTAAGGGTTCCCCAATTTCATTGACAGGTGGATGTTTAATGCCTAGTTTGATGCAAGCCACTCCCATACTGATTTTTCGGGTGACAAAGTGTAATGAACGTCTGGGAGACTCATGATTAAAAAGAATACCGGCACAAACGAACATATCATATGACTTGCGATAGCAATCAACCATCATGTGTCCATAAGCTTTGGCAATACCATAAGGATTGTTGGCCAAGATGGGAGTTTGTTCGTTGGCATGCTCCACACCTTCGACACCTCCTAGAATTTCTCTTGAAGTGGCTTGATAGACACGAGCGTTGGGACAGAAACGTCTGACCGACTCAAAAACACGAAGAGGACCGATTGCGGTGACTTCAGCGGTGTAAAAAGGATGAGTCCAACTATCAGCAGGAACACTTTGAGCAGCAAGATTGTAGACCTCATCTGGTTGATACTTAATCATCAAATGATCAATTGATGATTGATCAACCAAGTCAGCAGCTTCGAGAATTATTTTTCCTTTTAGGTGTTCGATATTGGGCTGATGGGTTGAGGTTGAACGACGGATGGTGCCAATTATTTTGTATCCCTTTTCAAGAAGAAAATCGGCCAGATACGAGCCATCTTGAGAGGTAACGCCGATAATTAGGGCAACTTTTGGTTGTGTCATATTAGTTATTCTACTATAGCGGAGCTAATTATTAACTTTGTAGATTGAAAAAGCGGTGGTTTGATTTGGGTACAGGATTTTTTTAACAAGCTCGTTATCTGTGGATACTCTTGGATATATTTCTTCATAATTATTGAATAGCACAATATATACGGGTTTGTATTTTGAAATAATTTGGCTTAAATCTGTCTCGTTTTTTGGCATTGAGAAAAGTAGATTCGAAAAAGGAAGATCTACTCTGGAGTCATTTACCATCTCTACCATGTTGACAATTTTTTGTGGATTACATTGTTCCAGAGAAAGTTGTTGCCAAAAACAAAAATATAAATATGGATAACGGTCATCCCAAACGATGAGCGTTTTTTCTGGATTGGCTGAGCTAAACTCAGTTATCTCTTTGAAACCATACTCCCAGCTTTGAGCTGAAGTGGTTGGATAAACATGGAAATAGCCGTAGTAAAAATAGTAAGCAGAAAATATCACGATTCCTGAAATGAGAAGTATGTATGCAGTTTTTTGCCAAACGTTTTTTAACAGTGCAAAAATGGATACAATTCCTTGTGCACAAAAGAAAGTGAGAAATGGCATGAGAGTTATTACTCGAAGTAGATATGTAGCACCATCTTTAGTGATTGCTCCTGGAACTGGAGATACCAAAATCCAGATCAAAAAGAGTGTCTTTGTTTTTGTGTTTGCGGTTTTAAAAAAAACATAGGCACCGTAGACCATAAAAGGTAACAAGACTGGCCAAAACTGACCAACCATACCAGTGGAATGACGAAGGACATTGTCTCCTTTCAAAAATAGAAAATCAGGAGAGAAAAAAGAGAGATAGTTTTTTACAAAAACATTGATGACAGAAATTGGATAGTTGAAAACTAGTTTATTGCTAAGAGCTTCTGTGTCTTTCCCAAATGAAAAGAGAGTTGGTTCTGAGTTTCTGGCTATTCCTCTGTTGAAATTTGAGTCCGCCGTTACATTTATATCATTCCAGATAGCTAGATCAAGACCTCTACCTTTGGGATTTAATAATCCGAATTTATCTATAAAGACAAATAAAAATAATGATCCAATTAAAATTGAAATTGCAACAAATGATTTTCTTTGATTTGTGGTTGATCTTTTAAATATTGATAGAAATACAAGAATAATAGCAAAAGGAGCAATCACAGCCATAGACATATAAAAATATGTGCCAATGAATAATGGGATCAAACTTAATAAATCAGATTTTGTAGTATTGGATCTTATAAATAAGAACAGATGAATACAGATAAAAAATAGCATCAAAGGTATATGCGAAAATATACGACTCATCATAAAACTCCAGGGTAGTACCGCGGCAAAAAGGCAGGATAATAATGAAACTATAATTCTTTTCTTGTTATTTTCTTTTTGAGATACAGAGTATACAAACAAAAATACTCCGAGACAGATCAAAGATCCATTTACCGCAGATGCAATTCTAGCTCCGAAAGGTGTTAATCCAAACAGCCAAGAATATGAAAGTGGAGTAATTTGGATTATTCTAATAATTCTTTGAATTGAGGAGATGTCTGGATCAAGTAGTTGCTGACGAAAAATGTAATGGCCACCAACTTCGTCGGCATATAAAGATGGAATGTTTAAATCAAGTCGATACAAGCGAAGAAATAAACCGAGTAAAAAAATGATAACTGCACCAAACACGACAACAATCTTATATTTTCTCATTAATGAATAAATTGTTTTGTACTTAAATAAATGGGTTTGAGTGACTTTGGTCTTTCCTCTTCAATATCTTGATAATACACTTTTATGTTTTTGTTTTTGTAGTAAACCTTGAAAAAGTCTGAACCAGATAATGTCTGTGATATTTGTTTTGATGAGCCCCATTCTGTTCCATAATCTCCTGTATCGTTTATAAACTCAAAATAGTTTCCTTCTGGGTACTGTGAATAATGCGTATTCATGTAGGAGACTATAGATTTAGATATTTTACTTCTATTCACCGAGTAATGTCTCGAGAATGTCAGATAGTTCATGGAGATATTAAGAATAATATAAAAAGATAGAAATATTATTTTTAATACTGAGTTTTTATGAGGCAATACCCAAACGATCGCAAGAGAAAATCCTACAAGAGGAAGCCCTAGTTCGAGCGTGAATTTATGCTGAGGAAGAAAAATTACAGGAGAAAGAGTAATAAGGAATATGGCGATTGATTTTATAAGCACTCCGTCCATCTTTCTAATCTTTTTTGCTACTAATATAGCAAAGGATATCAGGGTGCCAAACAGAAGTGTAAAAATTGTTTGCCACCAGAATGGATAATCTGTGAACAGTCTGGGGATAGGCCTGAAACCGCTGCCGATATAGTCCACAAGAAGTTCTGGAGCACCAAAACTCCATAAAGAATACCAAAGTAGAGTGTTAGCTGCTCTGATTGGTGAAAAATCCCAAATGTAGCTGTCACCTTGAGCAATTCCAAAAACCATAAAGCGGAAATATAGATAGATAGCCGATATAACTACAATGGGTAAGAATTTCAATACAGATTTCTTAATATCTTTGAAGTTAAAAATTAGAAGGATTGCTGGTATGACGATTGCAGTTTCTTTTGAAAGTAGAGCAAGAATAAAGAAGATTGTCGATCTTATTTTTGATTTTTTGTAATTCAAAAGACAAAGGAGTGAGAAAATAACAAGAAAAATTTCTTGGAAAGCTGAAAGAAAATATATTCGAGAAAAATTCGATACCGAGATTCCGTATATGAAAGATACAACTATTGATTTGTTTTCATCTTTAAAAATTTTCAGGGCCAATTTGTAAACAAGATAGAGAGAGAAACCAAAACTAAGTAAAACAAACAGATAATAAGGCCATGGAGTTAAACCAAAAATGTTTTGAAGAGTGTAAAAAAAGACTTGAGTAGAAAGGGGACGATAAAAAGTGGCAGACTGAGCCGTATTTTGAAATGAAAAGAAATTTAAAAATTCTTGAAAAGAACTTATTTGAGAAATTCGCAGGTGAAACCAGTCGTCACTTGAGAAGAAATTTAGCAAACTTGGAAGATATAACAATATCGGAAAGATGATGAGTTGTTTTTTTATCCAGGTCACAGTTAATTCTATATTAATCTCGAGAAAGAAATTTTTCCAATGATGTCTTTGGACTATAGTGAAAAAGGCTTTCTGCAATTTGCTGAATGACGGCAAAACACATAAGCATATATCCCCAAATTGCAGCATTATTTGCTTGATTTGATATACCGAAAACTAGAAGAATTAATGAAATGCTGAGTTGAATTGCTGCTAGAAATATTGTGACTCTAGATTCAAGTTTCAATTTATCAGAATATAAGAAGTACATAGACATAACAATGGCGATGGTCGTGTCGTCAACCTTCTCTTGTATAAATGCTCCTATAGTAGTAATTGTGATAATTATCATCAATTTAAGAATCTTCTTCACGTTCGAGTTTGCTTTGATTTTTATTATTGGAAGAAAATGAAGAAAAATGTAATAAAGCAGTAGTGAATATGAATATAGAAACAATGGAATATAGAGTGTTAGATTGAATATTTTTTGTACAATGAAAAAAAAGAGAGATTTTTTATTAGAAACCAGCTCGTCTTTTGTGAACATTGTTTTAACTGTAAAAATCGGTTTTTTTATATCAATCGAGATTCCCCTTCCTTGAATTCCATTTAGTGATTCAAGTTCGAACTCATAGATTTTTCCTGCTGAATTTGAAATAGCTGGAAAACCAAAGGGGAATAATCTGTGGGCTAAAAATTGATCTGTTTTGTACTTGGCTTGATAGTACCAGTCCTTTTCTCCTTTTTCTCTAAGTCTAAATACCAATATGTCTTCACTATCGTGATAGTTATTATTAAATCGCACCGTAACCTGGCCAATATTATTATAAGAAGCAGTAAACTCTCCCTTAACAATATCTCCTTTTTCTAACTCTCCTGGCCTTAAAATTTTTAATTCGCTCTTTTTTCCAAATAGCTCTAAACTTAGAAAACGATGATCTTGTTCTTGAAATTTTTCAAAAAGGACAATACATCCAAATACGAATAAAATAATTACTATCAAATACTTTTTCATTTTTTTTGCTTTGAAATTTTATTGTTTCGATAAAAATGTATTAGATAGCCAATACAGAACAGGTAAGATACTGTTGATATAAATAATCCAATTGTGTGTAGATATTGAGGCCAGTATTTTATCCAAACCTCGAGATGATAAGAACCTCCCACTTTTTGACATTTGTTTCCCATGGTCGAACAGTAGCTTGCCAAATCCACGGTCCACTTATTCGCATAACCTAAGGCGGTATCATGAATAACATAATCGTTGAGCTTTTTATTAGCTATTGATCCAAGGTTTAAGACCCATGATTTGTCAAATTTTTCTTTGAATATTATACTCACCTCATCTGAGTTACTTTGAATTTTAATTTGATATAAACCGGGGTTAATTATTTGAAAAGTAGACTTATCGACTGAGTCAGTAGAAATAATTTGGGACTGACACTCGTCAACAATTTGAAATATCTTAAAATTATTTCCAAATGAATCAATTTTTGAAATAAGTTTTGATTTTGAAAGATAAAAATCAGCTAGATTTAACTGAACTAAATCATAGTTCGTGGGAAGTAAATCTTTTCTAATAACTATGTGTGACACATTAAGATTTTTGGATATTTCACAAAAATCATCTTCGTTGTAAATAGAATTTGCAAACACATTAACCAGGTCTGTTTCTTTGTTTGATAAGTTCCAGTGGGTTGAACTGGGTATATATTTCTTGAACTCCCAAATCTGACCTAAAAAATCGATGCCTTTGTGAAAGTTTAACTCATGGTTGTATTCAGGGTTCAATCCTCCAATGTCAGGAAGAAGAAGGATTTTTTTGACGTTATTTTTAATTAGATATTGATTGGCAGTGTAATATGTCTCGGGGATATTGAAAGGCATAAGAGTTGTTTTTTGAATTGTAACAAAGACAGTAAGAACTACAGATATCGATAAGGAAACATTCAATAAATTGTTTAATCGTCTATTTCTATTCTTTAAGATTGCGTTTGAAATTAATGAAATTAAAAAGAAAATAATTATCCAATAAAGTTTACTTGCGGGTCGGCGAATTATCTGTAAAAGAGTTATTTCATTGTAGAGAAAATTAAAAATAAAACTAAATGGAGCATTTGGTCCTTTGGTAAAGAATATTGTAATTAAGATGATAAGTAATAATTCGATTTTTAATTTTTGTCTATTTAATAATGAAGTAAATAGACTCAATATAATAACTAAAAATAAAAATATTTGAATAATTGAAAGTATAAAACTAATATTTACTCCTTCAGGAAAACCTGAAATAGTGTTAATTACATTTGAATGAATTGTTGCCGCACCAATAGCAGAACCAATTGTTTGTTTTGACTGTTCTCCCATGGCTGAAATACTTCCCATGGTGACAGTATATGGAGCAAGCCACCAAATGTTGGATATAAGTAATGAAAGGGATAGAAGCAAAAATGAAATAGTTAGTTGCTTAAGATTAATCTGTCTTAGCACTAATAATAGAATCAACTGACCCACCATCAAACTGTAAAAAACTCCAAATACACCAAGATTGGCAAAAGGAGTACAAAGAAACAATAAAACAAAAGAAAGAATTGAAAAATATTTTAAAGATAGTTTGATATCATTTTTTGAAGAGAAAATAATTTTTTCAAACAATAGCTGAATGATTGGAAAAAAAGCTGGGAGTAAAAGAATTAGAAAATGACCTGGAAGAATATAGTATATGAAATAAGGGAAAAATCCGTAGAGTATTGAAAGCAAAAGTGTTTTAAATTTTGCAGATTCATCATGTTGATTTTTTGATGATAAATAATAATACATATTGAAACACCCAACTACTGAAAGCAAAATTATAAATAGATAAGTGCGTACCAGTTGAGAAATACCTAATTTTGAAAGCAATAATTCATATATGAGATAAGGTGAGTTATGACTTATCATGTTGGCAGTATTGTCTGCATAACCATTATTTAGATTTGAACGAAAAGCAAAAGAATTACTGATTAGAGAATTTGATGGATTAATTACTGAAAAGAAGTCACCTGCTACACCACCAAATTCGTAATTATAAAGAAGAAAAATTTTGTAGATTAGAATTATTGGAACTATAAGTAAAATAAGCCATTTGAAATCTATATTTTTCATTTTTTCAATTTTGGCTTTCTGATCTTTATGACAATCCAATGACCATGCACACGATCAATCTTAGATATAAAACCAGGTAATGGATAATATCCGGAAGTTTTTATATTTTCGACAATAAAGCCGTGTTTTTTTAAAATATCTATGATTCCATAATATGAAAACAAACGTTGATGTTGCCAAGATTTCATTGAAGAATTCTTATTTATTTTTCCATTCCAAAGAGCAAACGGATTTCCAATATTACCTAAACTACTAAAATTGGTCATACTGAATGGTTGAAATCCAAAAAAAAGTGCAAACACGTTATGCCAACTGCTTAAATTTTCTGTACTAATTACAGCATAACCTCCAGGTATAAGAATACGAAAGATTTCATCAATAAACATATCGGTATCATTTAGATGTTCAATGACTTGATTGGAGTGTACTACTTCAAACGAATTACTTGAAATATCTAGTTTTTTATTAAGGTCACATTTAAAAACCTTAACTCCTTTTTTAACTGCCAAAGCGATTCTTTCACTTACCACCTCGACACCACATATTCTTTTTGTTTTTATTTTTTTTGCTAGTTTTTTAGTCCACTTTCCATCATCACAACCAAGGTCAACTAGAGAAGCATTATTATTTTTTTCCAACAATGAAAGTATATTTCCATTGTTAATTTTATAGCTATTTGTAATTAAAGAAAGGAGGTATTTTTTAATTAAATTCATTTTTACTCGTCGTAGCTGTGAAAGGAAATATTCTTATACTTGTTTCTACTCTGTCTAATAATATTTTTGATGTCTTTTAGTTGTGACCTTTTGAAGCTGTGGTTATACCAAAATTCTTTTTCAAAATCATCAGGATAATTTAAATATACAAACTGACCGTATGTTTCATAGTCTGACACTGAAGCTCCCTGCTTATGATCAATTTTATTGATGATACCTTGCCACCATACAACTTTACATTTCTTTTCGATTGTATGTTTTAGAGCTTTTAATTTTGTTTTTTCGAACAACGAATGATGACTAGTTAGGTTAATAATTGGATCTACTTTCTTTCCAATGAGTCTTTTTATGGCAGCAAAATAAGGTAAGTGACAAAACTGATTACTAACAGGGATTAATACTTTGTGATTATGAATAAAAACTTGGGGTCTACAGTAAGCGGTGTCAGCTTCGGTGATCAAAAAATATTCATTTGTTACAAACTTATCGGCACTCCATTTAAGCAATTGTTGGAAAAGCCATCCTGATCTATTTTGACCATTTACAGTGTATATTATATTTTTTTTTGTAATAGGAAGTACTTTATTTTCATCAATGAGGATGCACTTTTTATCCTTGGCGATCTTACTGATTCTTTCTGAAATTGGACAAATTAAATAAATATTACATATGGGGTGTTTTATGTATTTTCTAATCGAATCAATTACATGCACAAGAACATCATAATCCTTATCAATCGCACACATAACAACATCAATTGGTATGTTGCTTTTTACACCACTAGAAAAATTGATATCTTTACCTATGATTTTCTTAAGTTTCAATAAAAGAATTGTGAAACGATTTTTTAGAAGAATTAAAGGATTAGATAAATAGTATTTGATAATCGGATAATTTAAATCGTTTGAAAGTTGATCAATTATTTTAATCATGTAAATTAGTTTAACAACTATTTATTATGTAAATATATCAATGATCGCCTTAATTTCACCTTGCTTCATTTCCGGATTATTACCAAAATATAATCCTTGATTATGGATCAATCTGGCATTGGGATTTGAAAAATTATTTAGATATTCTTTTGAGTACTTAATGAAAAATGGTTGTGCTGTAATATCTCCTCCAACAATAGGTCTAATTTCAACAACTTTATTACATTTTTCGACCAAAAGATTCCTTATCTCTACATCTCTACAAATTATTGGTACAGCAAAATTTGAAAGAAAATCAATGTGACTATCTTTAATTGGATAGTATTTATCTCCGAACTGATAAATTCTATTGGAAAAACGACGATAGTTTTTGTTTCTCTTTTGAGCAATTTCGTTAATATATGGAATTTGAATATTTCCAATAAATCCACATATTTCAGTTGGTCTGAGATTGTAGCCCAAATCATAGAATGTATATCTGGAATAAAAGTTAGAATTTACATTGTGCAAATTACGAATTTCTACTTGTTCCGATGTACTTAAATTTCTATCCCATCCATGTGCTCTAACAAGTCGAAGCATTTTTGCTAATTCAAGATCGTCAGTACATACCGCCCCTCCTTCAATTGTGGACATATGGTGACCCACATAAAAGGAAAAGGTGCTTGCAACACCATAGTTTCCTAATTTTTTTCCCATATATACTGTTCCTAATGACTCACAATTATCTTCAATGAGAATTATCTTTTTCTTATTGCAAACATCTTTTATCTTGTCTAAATCATCACAAAATCCTAATAAATTGGTAATAAATAAAGCTTTTAAGGAATGTTTTCCAAGAACTTCTAACAATTTTGAGCTAGAAACGTTAAGAGTGTCCAATTCGACATCTATCGGAACTGCTTTCAACCCTAGTTCAATCAAGGGCATTACATTTGTGGACCATGTGAGAGCAGAAAATCCAACCAAGTCTCCTTTTTGGAGTCTACCTAGATTAATTAGTGATTGAATAATCGCCAAGTTTGCAGAACTTCCGCTATTTAAAAATACAGTATGATCTCGACCTTGATATTTTGAAAAGTTTCTTTCAAAATTTTCGCATTCTGGACCGAAACTAAGAATTTTAGCTGACTTAATGAAATTAATTAATTTCTTTTTTGTGTCGGCTTCTTTATAGAAAGTAGATTTAATTAACTTAATTTCCTCCATTTAATTTGTTCCTTATTTATTGATTATGGCTGTATTGTAGCTTAAATATTTTTTGGGTATCAACTTCTCCATAATATACTCGTAAATCTTCCAAAAAGATATAAACTTTTGAGGATAGAAATGTGCTTCAAAATATTTGAACTGGGCTTGTGGAAATACCTTTATTATAATTTTTTTGAAATATTTTTGAGTAAAGTGATTGTGGCCTAGCATCTTGACCATGTGAGGATAGAAAAGTGGATTATAACGATTGCCCTCTACAATTACTATTGTCCCTCCTTTTTTACAAACTCTTTTTACTTCTCTCAAACCTGATATGTGCTTTGAAAAACTTTGATCTATTTCATCTATATGATGAAGAATATCATGTAAAAATACATAATCGAATGAGGAATCAGGGAAAGGAATGTTGTAAATACCGCCTTTTTTATATTTTAAACCTTGAATTTTTTTTAAACGATCATTTTTGTAGATGTCAACTCCATAAGTTTTGAGTTTGTATTCGTTAATAAAAATTTCTGAATCACTACCATCTCCACACCCTAAATCTAATATTTTTTTATTTTTTTCAAATTTGAAATTTAATTTATCAAATAAGTCTGCCTTATACTGTCCATATTTTTTGAAGAATTTTGAGTAGTTCATTATTTTTTTTCTAAATATAAATAAAGAACGCTACCGTGTTTAAATATATTAGCGATAATCGAGAATGGATATAAGATTAAAAACAATGTAAAGAAAATAAATGACGAAAATATAGATTTTTCAAGATTCATTGATAATCCACGAATTGATCCAGCCGCAATACCCATTGGATAGCTTCCTGATTGAATAATTTTAAAGCCATTTTTTTTAGCGATTTTTTCTAAATTATTAATATTAAATATTTTTACATGAGTTTTTTCCGAAAAACACGCCCAATATTTACCAAATATCATTAACGAATATGAAGATGTGTTTGGGGTATATATTAATATCTTTGCTTTAGGATTCGATATTTTATATATTCTTTTAAAAAAAGTGTCGGGGTTTGATAGGTGTTCGATGACATGCGAGGCTCTAATAAAATCAAACTTAACTTTTGGATGATATTTTTCAAATTGAATATGAGAAACAGAAATATTTTTAATTTTTTTTGCCTCTTTAAATGCCGCATCATTTATTTCTACTCCGTATTTTTTCCACCCAGAAGGAATCATGGAAAGAAAAATTCCAGTGTTACAACCAATATCAAGAAAATTTCCTTGATCGCGTTTTATTCGTGGAACATATGTCAAAAAAGAAGAAATTACTTTACTTGTAAAACTGGGATGTTTTTGAAAATTATTGGCTTGAAGTTTATGAAATAAACTTCTTATCTTTGAATATAGTGTCTCACCAGCAACATATGACTCGACAAACGCATTGTATTTTGTTTTTCTAATATTTTTTTGAGTATAAATATTATAAATACCAGTATTTTTCTCAATTTTAACCAACCTTCCATCTCGTAGGGTAAATCGATTATTTTCCATAATTACCTTTTTTAAAACTTTCAAATAAGTCTAAAATCTGCTGAGCTCTGTTGTGATAAGAATGAAATTTTATTACTTTTTTATATCCTGCTTTGGAAATTTTCTTTCTTTCTTTATCATGTTTAAGATAATATGCAATTTTTTTTGAAAAATCTTTGGAGTTTTTGGCTATAACAAGTTCTTTTTCAGAAAAGTATTTTCTAATTATTGGAAGATTGTCACAAATTTCAAATCCACCACAAGCAAGAATCTTAAAGGTTCTTTCGTTAATTTCACAATTATGTTTAATAACATGATTTTCGTGAACATTGAGACAAATTTTTGAAGATGAATAGAGTCTTCTTTCATCATCTACAGTAAGCATTAATTTTCTGACATTTTTAAATGGCTCAATATTGAAATATTGGCCAAATTTTTGAATTATGCCCAAAAATCGATTCCATGCAGTCCAATCGCTTCCAAAAATTTTTATCTGGTATTTTTTTATTAAAGGAAATATATTTTTTTTAAGATATTCTCTTTTTGATGGTAAGAAACTACCAACATAGTTGAAATCATATATAAAATCTTTTGAATATTCAGGGAAATATACAGTTTTGTCAGCAGCTAAAAGAATTGTTTCAAATTTTTTACTGGTTCCTTCGACAAATCCTTTCATTAAAGGTTCGTCTTGTTCAAACCAATGCCAATAGATGTCTCCCGCTATATTATTTTTAATTAGTTGAATATATTTTTTATTGTCCTTTAGAGCTTCTGCTCCAAATATATTTGTTAGATGATTCCATGATCCAACTTGGCAGAAAACAACCATTCCTTTTTTGCGATATTTTTCTAGAATATTTAAATCTAGGAATTTTAAGTGATAAAAGTTTAATCCATACATAAATATATCTGGACGATTTTTTTTCAAAAATAACTCTAAATCCTCATTTGAAGTGAGAGTAATAAATTTATGCCCCATGTCTTCAAATGCATTTTTATATCCATCATGGATAAACTTAGCAGCATATACCGTCTCCTTACTTGGAAGAAAAAAAACAATTTTCATTTAACAATGGAGATTTTTCTGTATTTTAACAATTCTTTTATTCCATCAAGTAAAGATATTTTGGGTGTCCATCCAGTTTCTTTGGTTATAAGCGAATGGTCTATTGAGTAATATAGAAGTTCACCTGGTCTTTCGTCACAAAATATTGGTTTTGCCTTTTTACCTAATAAATTAGCAATCATTCTGTACACATCAAGAAGGCTTGTCTCGAGAGATGTTCCAATGTTAAACACTTTGTTTCTTTTTGTTTTTGGTAAATCGATAATATGATTTATACCTGATATTGCGTCTGATATATATAAGTAATCTCTTGTTTTAGTTCCATCGCCATATATTTCTGCTTGTTTGTTTGAAATTAATTTGGTGATGTAATCAGCTAATGCTCCCTTGTCTTGTCTTGGACCGTAGATTGTGGCAGGTCTTAGACCAACATATTCGATACCGTACACATTGTGATAAAACTCAAGATAATTTTCGATGGTGTTTTTGGATATAGAATAAGGAGATATTGGTTTATATACTTCATCCTCACTAATCGGTCTATTGTCTGTGTTTCCATAAATAAATCCTGAAGAAATATAGATAAAAAGTTTTGGAGAATATTTTCTACACGCTTCAAGTAAATTTAGTGAACCTACAAGTGTTTGAAAATCGAATATTGGATCTTTTATTGATAAAGGAACATTCGTATTTGCAGCCAAATGAAAAACATATTCTGGTTTAAAATTGGAAAATATTTTCAGAAGTGGTTTGTATTTAGTTGTAGATAACTTAATAAATTTACATTTTTTATTAATATTTTTTTTATTTCCTGAGGAAAGGTCATCAATAATCACAACGTCGTTGTTTCTAGAAATCAAATCATCAACCAGGTGTGAACCAATAAAGCCCGCACCTCCCGTAACAAGAACTCTTTTATTTGATAAATAATTGGTTTTTCTTTTCATATTACTTTTAATTTTTGATTGTCTTCCATTCGGGGGAAACCATTGATAATTCTTTAGATAGTTTGGATGTTGTCCATTGATTTGGCAATAAGACGATTTTGTTTTTGTGTTTATTAAGCTGAGCAGCCCACCAACTAAATGAACTATTGGCAATAATATTATGCTGGCATCGACTCATTAAGTACATATCCTCCCATGCTTTGTTATTACTCACAAAGTAAGTCGGACAATTTGTTTTTATATTTTTTTTTGCCCAAGAAAAATCATCTGAAAATACAAAATAAGAAAGTGATTTTGATTTTTTGTTGAGATATTTTATACATCGTCTGTAATAAACAACTCCACATGGTTCAAAAATTTTTCTAACTCTTCCATTTGACACATAATCTCCACGACGAACATGAATAGCAACAGAATTGGTGCTATTTATTTTCTTTAAAATGTTATTTGCCTGAAAAGATAATTTATTTGAAAATGTGAATAGTTTAGATAATTCCGAGATATTTCCGAGATATTTATCACCTTGCCAGTAACCTTCAATATAATAGTTTTTACATGAATCAAATTTACGAAACACTTCTTGATAATTCTCTTCAGTTACTACGCAAGGAAAAAAAATAGATGATAGATTTAAAGATTTTACTAAGCGATAAAATAGTCTTCCAATTCCTGACTGAGGAAAACCAGAACTTGAAATATCCTCTGAAGAAGCATGTATTATTTTTGTTTTAAAACAATCTAATGAATAGCCTCTTTTTGTACAGAATAGAGCATCTGTAAAATGAACCTTCAATGGAATTCCTAGAGATATTGATTTATTTTTGCCAAACGCATATTGAAACATTTGATTTCCCAAACCTCCGGTTAGATTTATGATAATCATTATCTCTGATATATATATAAAATATTTTTATAGATTTTGAAAATTGATATAACAATTATATTGGGAAATTTTTGCATTATTTTTGATACAAAAATAAATATTAAATCAAGAACGTTCATACTGTACCCTATTGAATTTCTATATCTCCACCTTACGTTGAGAGTATCTTTAATTTGCTTAGATAGTTGTGAATAAGTATTTGACTGATTATGTTCTCTATATTTTAGAAGAACTTCTTGTATGTTTGCGAATTTCGAAACTGATCCAATTCTAAAACTCATATCTAAATCTTCAGCAGAAGAGAGTGTAATATCATATTTTCCAAGTGCTTTAATTATTTTACTTCTAATGATTGAACATGGCTGAGCAACAGGTGACATTCTAAAAATATTATTCCTTAAATGTTTGTCTGATTTGGAATAGTATCTAATTCCAGTTTTACCTTTACTGTTAAAACAATCTAAAAATCCCCCACAAATTCCAACACATGTATTATGTTCCATGAATTTTACTTGTTTTTCAATTCTTGATGTAATTGAAATATCATCAGCGTCTTGCCATATTATGTACTTTCCTTTTGCATGTTTAACTAATTTGTTTCTACTTACAGCAATACCTTGGTTTTTTTCGTTTTTATCAAACTTAATTCTTTTATCTAACAAGGAAAATTTTTTGATGACTTTTAGTGTTTTGTCCGTTGAACAATCGTCAATAATTATCAACTCAAAATTTTTGTATGTTTGCCGAAGAATACTTTTAATTGCTTCGTCAATAAATTGTTCAGCATTGTATGCTGGCATTAACACAGACACTAACGGTTCCAATCTATTCATAACGAAGCACTAGATTCCGATCTCCCTGCCATCGATCGATGTGATTGTCATCATAGTAATGAAGGAAATGAATGCGATAGATAATGGCTAAATAATCAACAATAAAATTTTGAATTGACTGAATCCCAATATTACTGGCAAAATTATAATTAATTTCTACTGGTGATTCGTAAATCTTTTTAAAACCTAGATGGTTAGCAACAGCGAGCATTTCCAAATCAAAAGCCCAACGCTTGACCATTAATCTGGGAAGAACTTTAACCAAGACTTTCCTTTTAAAGACTTTTAAGCCTGTTTGAGTGTCGGAAACATCAAGTCCGAAAAAGAAACGGGTGGCTTTTTGAACGATAAAGCTTAAAATTTTTCTTCTCCATGGGTAATTAACTCTGCTGGCATGATGACGCTTGGAACCAACAATAATATCGGCGTCATACCACTTGAGGTGTTCAAGAGCTAAGCCAATACCTTTAGCATGGAGATCTGAGCCGGCATCAATGAAAGCAATGATACCTCCTTTGGCTCTTGCCATACCGTAACGGATTGCATAACCCTTACCTTTGTTGAGTGAGTAAAAATAGATTTTGATATTTTTTTCTTTGATTTTTTTGGCAAGTTCAATGGTGTGGTCGGCTTTATTTTTTCTCCCGTCGACGACACAAATAATTTCGTAAGAACGATCAAGATTGTTTAAATATTTTTTTAGAGTGGAGAGGTCGCGATAGATAGTTTTGCAGTTGTAGGCAGGAACAATAACAGACAATAGATTGGGGTCTGATTTACCAATTTTAATTTTTTTAGTGGTTTTAATTGCCATCTATGTTCGGATTATATATGTTTTGATTGAGGAAATCTCTTGGAATATATGTATAACAAAAGTGAGATGAAGAGGACAATTTGGAGAACAAAATTAGCAAGAACTGTATTGGTAAATGAATTTCTAAAAAAATAGACACTAATCGGTTGAATAATAGTAGCCAGTAAAAGCAAAATATTTGCCTGAGGTTTACCTGTGGCCATAAGATAGGTAAGGATAAACTGACTGAAACCCAAAAAAGCCATGGAAAAAGCAAAGAAGGAGAGAAGGGGTGAAGCTTCAAGATAGGCGGCGCCAGATAGAAGAGTAATAACTTTGACTGGAAAGAGGCTGAAAATGGTAGCCCCTATGATGCCAAAAACAAGTATCGCTGAACCAAGTTTTAAGAAAATAGATTTTGTAGAAGTATTTTGAGCGTGACGATGAGCCGCCATAGGGAGAACTAAAGCACTAATTGGGGTAAGACCAAAAAGGATCATCCTGCCGAGAATAGAAAGAGATGAGTACAAACCAGAGGTGTGGGAGTCAAAAAATGCACGAACCATAAGAACGTCTGTTGAGATTAAAGAAGCAGTTCCTAGAGCAAAGATAAAACTGTAACCAGTAAAACCTGATAAATTAAATTTTGTTTTATTTGTTTGATTAATTTGTGGGATGACACTTTGGCGAATTGAAAGAAATAAAATTATGGAAGTGATGGCACCAGCAACTAGCTGGCCTAGTACGGCTCCAGTGGCTCCCATACCAAGCTTTATAAAGAATACTGAAAGAAGAATGGTAGCAGTTACACCCAAGAAACCAACAATTGTTTGATAGACAAATTTTTGGAAAGCAATAATGTATGAATTGACGATGGTTTGAAAAAGGGAAATAAATATACTGACCCCTAAAACAACGAAGGCCATAGACTGAGCTTTAAAGATCGTTGCAAGTTGATTGGAAAAAACAATTAAGAGAGAGCCGAGAATAAAAACAATGGGACTAATACGTTTGAGAAGATAGTAAAAAAATTGATTAATTGAGATACTATCCCCTTTTCCTTTGAAGTTTGCCACAAATTTGGTAACAACATTGGCAATAGTACCCATGGGAATTCCTAATAGATAAAGAAGGCTTAAATAAGATAAAAACTCACCGTATTCTGATGGAACTAAGAGACGAAGAAGAATAAGATGAAAGAGATAACGAGAAAAACTTAGGGCAAAATTACCAAAGTAATAAAAAGCGCTTGAGCGAGCAGTTGGTGTAGAAATTGCGCGAAAAAGACGCTTCATATAACAAGTTTAGCATGCAGGCTAAGCAACAAAGTAGCCACGAGTAAAAAAGGAAATGGCAAGAAAAGAAAATACTATAGAAATTACGAAATATAAATATCGAATATAAGGGTGTTGTTTTTCTAAGAAAGAAGCGAAAAAACCAAAAAGTGGAAACAGCACCAAAACATATCGTGGCAGACTAGAGAAAGTTCCGGTAAAGGTTGGCAAGATGTAGGATAAAAAGCAGTATAGCCAATAAGAGGGGCGGATTTTTTTAATAGAGAAAATTATTAAACATAAAAATCCTAGACCGACAAGAAATTCCAAAAGAACAGTGAAAAAAAGTGGATCTGTGTGATCCACAAAAATAATCATTCTAATATATCGATAGAAAACTTGATGAAGTAAGATGAGTTTGTCAATCACCCGGTTTGAACCAATGGCTGACTGAGTGGTGATAAAAGTAATAGCGCTACCAGTATTTATCAACTGATATTGCATATAACTAAAAAGCCCCAGTGGTGGTAAAGATAGCCAAATTAATTGCGGCTTTAACATGTTTTTGATTTTTGAGCCATAAGCAAGATAAAACTCAAGAATGAGCGCTGGCCAGAGAAAAATACCGGTAATTCTTGTAGCTGAAGCTATACAAGCAAAAATACCAGCAAGAAAAAAATTATTTTTGCGCGCAAAGTAGAATGTTAGAACAGATAAAAGAAGAAAGATCGATTCGGTATAAACAGAACCAAAGAAAAAAGCAGTTGGGAAAATCATTATCAGAGTAAGAGCAAATCGAGAGATTTTTTCTTTGTAGTCTAATAGAAAAAGTTTGTAAAGAAAAAAGAGAGATGTCAAGAAAGCTAAATTACTAATAATGATGCCAGAGTATGTGTAGTGATGAACTATGGTGTTTACAGTACTAATCAACCAAGGATAGACAGGGAAAAAAGCTGACATCAAACTAGTTTTACCAGCAGCACCGTGGCCATAAATGGCTAGAGTAATATAGTGAACACCATCGAAGTTTGCCCACATTTGAAACAGATTTCGGCCAAAATCTGTTTCAGAAAGAAACGTAAAACCTGGACGAATTGGAAGAACAAACATTATTGGAAAAACAGCAACAAAAACCAAGGTTCGCCAAGCAATAAAACGAAAAAGAAAGTCTTTGATTTTAAGCATTTGTTTTTATTTTTTTGTAGACTTCCATTGTTGATTTAGCCGTCTTGACCCAAGCGAATTCTGCTGATTTTGTTTTTCCAAGATCTATTTGATGATCTTTGTTTGAGGTAGTAAGAGAAAGAGCTTTCTTAATAGCTTTTTCCATTGAAGAGAGTTTGTGGGGATTAAAGACGATCGCTTCCTGGTGATAGATTTCTGGAAGACTACTAATATTGGAACTGGCAATGAGACAACCCGCTGTCATGGCTTCAAGTAAGGGTAAGCCAAAACCTTCATAGAGTGATGGTTGAACATAGAGATCAGCTAGACGATAAAGAGCATTTAAGTCTTCTGTTGGGACAAAACCGGGAAGAATTAAGTGTTTGTAAACTTTAAGACGAACCATATCAATAAGTTCTGGATGAACTGGCTCTTTAATTTCCTGAAGCATGCCTTTACCAACAATAACCAAGGGGATACCAAGACGATCAGTGACCTCAGCAAGCGAGGGTAAGTTTTTGTTGGGATTGGGACCTCCGGCAACGGTAAGAATAAATTTCTTAGGTAAATTATATTTTTGTCTAACTTCTTTTAGTTTTTCTTCCGAAACTTTCTTTTTGAATTCTGAGTCTATCGCTAGTGGAGTAACGGTAATTTTTTCTGGGGCAATTCTAAAAATTTTTATCAAATCATTTTTAGAGCTTTCTGAATCGGTAATAATGGCAGAGACAGATTGAAGAGATAACCACTGAAGAGCGAGATTTAGACTACCTCTGATGCCTTTGGGATAGCGACTAGCAAGAACTAGCGGTGTGAGATCATGAATAGTAACAATCGTAGGTTTTTCTTTTTTTAGAGGGAGTGAGTGATAGAAAAGATCAAAAAAGGGATAGTGAATAATATCTGGTTCGTCGTCAGTAAGAACAATATCGGAATTATTAGCGAGAGCTTTACTAAGATTGTCGGCATAGAAGCCAACTCCCCTTCCTTTGGAATGAGAACCACTATTAAGAAAGACTTTAATTTTATTTCCCATAAGTTTCGTTTTTATAGATTTCCCAAAGCTTCATGTAAGAGAAAGCGTGATGAAGGCCTGAGTAAAGAGAAAAAACAAATCCCGGAAAACCGTCCAGGAAGCCACGATGGCGGAAATAAAGGTTTAAAAAAGTACCGGTTGGTTTGAAAAATAAAAAATTGATGGTGTTAAAAAAATTTATCTTGAGACCTGATTCTTTGTAGAACCTTGCTTGCAAACTAGAGTAGCGATTTTCGCGTAACAAATAACGACTAAAATCTGGGGTAGCGTAGTGATCAAGATCTGTTTTGAGCCAGCCAACAACTCCATCAACTTTCATTTGTTCATGAACATCTTTGGCGGGGAGAATGGCTTTACCTTTCTGGAAGAGACGAATAACGGGATCGGGGTATTGACCAGCGTTCTTAAGATATCTAATGAGGAAAAAATTCTTTCGAGGAAGCCAGTATGCTGAAGCGGCTTGTTGTAGTTTTTTAGGTTCTGGAAATATTTTGACTATTTTGTTGATGGATTTTCTTAGTGGTGAAAGCCAATCACTGTAGCCGAAATATTCCCCTTCAAGAATACCAACGATTTCCTTCTTCATTTCTGGAGTGATTCTTTCATCAGCATCAAGTTGAAGCACCCAGGTTGATTTGGCTTTGTTTATGGCTTTGTTCTTGGTGATGTGGAAAATTTGCTCATGGGGAGATTGAAAGACTTTTGCACCAAGCTTCTCGGCAACTTCTTTGGTGTTGTCGGTACTAAATTCATCGACAATAATGATCTCATCAACCCAGTCTTTGACAGACAAAAGGCAGTCTTTAATGTTTTTTTCTTCATTAAAAGTGGCCAGAACTACTGAGATGGATTGTTTTTTCATAGGTGAAACGGCTTACTTAGGTTATATTATTACACATAGAGCATAATAAATTCTTTACAACAGCTTCTGTTATGCTGTTATTTTGTTTCCGAGACAAACTTAAATAATTTAACTTCACCAAAATCGATTGTTTGAGTAAGCATCTTGGGGCCAGAAGCGGTAAATTCCCAACGATTATCTTGATAGGTTTTTTCAAGTGAAGGTGACACGACATAGAGGGCACTAATATCACCATAATTAATTTCATCTTGAGGTTTAACATTAGCGTCTCTAAGTAAGAAGAATCTGAAAGCGGTTGATCTGGCATCCCCTTTGAGATTTTCGGTAATGTTGTATTTTCCTGATGGATTATCTTCAACAATTTTTTTGGAGATGGCCTCAATAGTCTTGAGAGGAAGATAGTTATTGTTCAGATTTACACTGGCTGTAATTATGGAAAGGTTAGAAAAAATAATGGGGATGAATAATACAAGGGAAAGATAGAAATATTTTAATTCAGATAATACGTCAGCAATAAAAAGAACTAGTAATGGAAAAACCACAAAAAGGTATCGGAGATATAAATCATAGGTTGAAAAATAAAGAGTAAAGATAATAGTGGGGAAAAGACAAAACCAAAGCCAGTATAAGTCAGAGTGACGACGTTTGTTGAAAAGATATTTAATGATGAGGATAGAGAAAACTATTTCTAGAAATAGTTTGAAGCTTTGGTTTATGACAATGGTGTTAAAAGAAATTTCACCGTGACTTAGACCAAAGACAGAAAAGAAGATTCTAAAAAAACTATCAACATAAAAAGTTGGTTCGTGAGATAGGTTTTTAAGACTATGGCTAGTGTTGTAAATAAAAGCATTGGTTAAATAAAAGTTATTTCTTAGCTCGAAGAGAATTAGAGGTAGACTGCCTAAGAAAAAACCAAAGACGAGGTAAATTAGATGGTCAAATTTCTTGGAAAATAATAAATACAAACAGAATAGAACTACTGAAATAACGGAAAAATAATGAAAATTAAACATAATACCTGCAAGTACTCCTGAAGACAAAAGTTTAAGTGAAAAATGTTTTGAGTTTGACGGAGTAAGAGCTAGATACCAAAAAAAGACAGATAGGGGTATGAGAAGATTTGGGTTCCAAAAGAAACGGGCGTGAGTAACAGAAACAGGAGAGAGAGCAAAAACAGCAGTAGCAAATAGTGTAAAGAATTTATTTTTTGAGTGACGTTTGGCAAGAAGAAAAAAAACGGGAATTGAAAGTAGATACAGGAGAGTGTTGGGTAGGACTGCACCAACAGGACTGAAACTAGAGACTGACATACCAGCAATAGCTGTATAAAGATAAAGTGAACCGAAATAAATTTCTTTAATAGTTTTTTCACTAAATGATGCTGAGCCTCCGATAAGGGTTAGCTCTCTCCCCTGCCAGATACGAAGGGCACGAAGAGTGTCTCTTGCAGTATCGTTGATAAAAAGTTGCGTATCCTGAAGACGAAAAAGATAAAAGAATAGGGCAACAAATATAATGCCAATAACAATTCGGGTTATTGTTTTCGAAGAAAAATGTCTCATTTTAGATTGGTGTCAATG
The DNA here is from genome assembly GCA_035477615.1 of Spirochaetia bacterium. Lineage (GTDB taxonomy): Bacteria > Patescibacteriota > Microgenomatia > UBA1400 > MFAQ01 > UBA2277. The sequence continues at coordinate 37,442 of DATIKJ010000002.1, forward strand.
AGTTTAAAGAGGACTATACCAGTAGGTGATTTGATGGTTTTGATCACTTTACTTTCAGGAAAAGGCGTGTCTTCAGACACCAGTAGAGTGTTGGGTAACTTCAGATCTGAAACAGGATTGATTTTGCGGAATTCGTATTTACCAAACTGTCTGCCAGTGGAGAAACCAAAGTTATCAATTGGCCCCATAACCAGTTCCTTTTGTAATGATTGAGGAGGATATTTTTGGAAAAAGGCAATTAGGATATATGGTTGATCGTAACGATCAGTGATGATGATATGATCGTATTTTGAGTATTTGGCTTGGGTAAATTCAGCAATCTCAGAGAAACCATACTGCCAGGCCATAGGCAGTTCCCGAGGATAGGTAACGAAGTACGAATAGAGATAATCTTTGACCTGAAAAATTAGCCCGACTAACAAAACTACTGAAAAAATGATTGGTAAAATTTTTACTTTTAGTTTTGAAATAAAAGTGATTAGCATGATGACACCACAGGCAGAAATAATACTTAAAGGAATAACTTCATTTTGAGAACGAAGAGCATGAGGTGATTGAAAAGTTAAAGCTGCTGCTGCTGGAGCAATTAAAAACCAAGTAAATACTGTTCTTCCTCCTGGTGATCTATCAATAAAAAGCATTAAAATTCCCAGTGAAACAAAAAGGATTAAGGGATAGTAAGATTGTCCGAATCCAGGAACTCGACTGCGGTCGATAACATCTCCAGAAACAAATAAGAAGTCCTTAGAATAGTGTGATAAGTAATTTTCGAAGTAGTAGCCAGCATAGGCTGTGTAACGGTTATATTTTATTTTGGTAATGAGAGAATCTGGATTTGGATCAACACGACGTTGTTCTAAAACGTATGACAATGGACCGCTATCGGCAAAAATAGAAACTCCGGAAAATCTTGACTGGCCTTCTTTGGAAATAAGTTGTAGGACAACGGGTAGCGAAAGGGCAATTCCTAGAACAGAAGCAATAATAATTCCTTTGAGATTTTCTTTTTTAAATAGAGATTGACGGTGAATAATGACTAGAGCAATCACAAGTAAGGGGGCAATAATTCGAGCAGAATGATAAGTAAAAAGACTGAGAGCAAAAGAAACACTAAATAAAGAAAAATATTTAGAGTTTTTTAAACCAAGGATAAAGCCATATACTCCCAAGACTAGTAAAAAGGTACTAATATTGACTTCCCATGCACCTCGAGAAAAGTGTAAATGCCAAGGTGATACCGCAAGTAATAAACTGGAGACTAGAGCTAAGGCTTCATTTTTTTTCTTATCAGGAAATATTTTGAGAGCATTTACCAGTAGATAGACAAGGAATACAGTAAGGACTCCTGCAATGGCTGAAGGAAGACGAACAGACCATACATTGAGACCTAAGAATTTGACAAAGGGAATGGTGAGATAAACATAGAGTGGTGGTTTGTAGTCATCAAAAGAGCGAAAAACTAAAGGCCAAGATGTCCCATGTTCATCTTTACCAGTTTCAAGAAGAGAATAAGCATTGTAACCAAGAGCTGCTTCATCAGCATTAAGACCAATGGGGTATTTATCTAAAGATATGAATCTTAGAAGAGTGGCAAGAATGAGAACGAGAACTAAAAGGAGGTATTTTTTCATGGTAAAGAACTAATGGTAAAAGCTGTTTCTCCGTTGAGGAATTTGACTGTTTTTTGAATGTTGGCGTTTTTTGGCGAGTGATCAGAGCTTACTAAAAGACTGTTGACAGTGGAAATAACAGCACCACTTTCAAGTTTTAATTGATGAACATCAGTACTGGGAATATCCCAGTCATTTATAAAATAGACGTTGTCGATTTTATCTGTCCAGTACCAATCAGATTGATTAAAGCGGATATTATTTTTTCCTGGTTGAAGAAGACTTGGTTTTAATTGGTTGAAGAAAGCATAAAAGATGTGAGGTTCACCATATTTTTTGGTGATAAAGATATTTTGATATTTATCTTTGTTTTCTTTTACATATTGATAAACCTGTTCATAGCCGTATTGCCAGGAACCAGAGTAGTCTTTGGTATAGATAGTGTAGTAATCATTAACATAGAGACCGAAGAAAATTGCAGTTGAAGTAATGGATAGTAATAATAAGTGAAGAGCGTATTTGGTGAATTTATTTATCAACCAGAAAAGACCCAAGACAGAAAGACAGATGATGGCAGGGATCATAGGATTGGGCCTTATAGCTTGAGGTGGATCGGCAGTAAGAGAAGCAGCTAGGGGAGATAGAAAAAACCAGGTGAGTAGAAAAAGAGAAGATTTTTCCTTAAGGTGAGTAAGGCAATAGCCTACACCAATAATGGCAAGAATGAGAATTGGCCAAGTAAATAGATTATGGTCTGGAATGGCAAATTGGGTTTGGACACCTTTTTGTTGGAAAATAAATCTGGGTGTGAAATAGGTTAAATAGTTTGCAGCAACTGTTTTAATAAGGTAAGTGGGACGATTATAGATAATAGTAGGAAGTGGTTCTGGTAAAGTACTTGAACTTCGCCACTGCCCTATCTGAAAAACGGTATTGGAAGATAAGATTTTCAACTTATCGTAACGAGCAGTCCCCTCTCCAGTAAATATTTGAGAGACTACAAGAAAAGCGGATAAAGAAAGAATGACAATGGCTATAAGGGTAGAAATTTTAAATTTAATCTTAGGACGGAATATAGCCAAGAAGGCCAGTAAAATTGCAGGAACAAAAATTCTTTCGGTGTTGTAGGTTTGCAGAGAGAGAGCAAAAAGAATGGCTGACGGAAGATATTTTGTTTTTATAAGATAATAAGTTCCAAAAATAATGAGGGTAAGAGCAAGGTTGGCCTCTAGGGCAGGTCTACTGAAAAAGAAATGCCATGGCATAATGGCAAGAAACAAGGCAGCAATTATATTTAAATCAATTTTTTTGTTTTTTAGAGTAATTTGTTTTTTTGGAAACAGAACAGAAAAGAGGAGAAAAATACCTGGGATGGCGAGTACTCCCGCAAAGGCTGAGATGAAACGAATAGAGAAGACGCTAAGACCAAAAAAGAAAACAGGAATGGTGGTTAGATAAATATAGAGAGGAAGCTTGTAATCCCCAAAGGCTCGGAAGATTTGTGGAAAACTTATTCCCCACTCGTCTTTACCCGTTTCTAAAATGGAATAGGCATTATAACCATGGCTAACTTCGTCCCAGTTAGGAGCTGGTGGTTGTGAGCTGAGATTGCCGAAACGCAAAATTCCAGCCAAGAGGGTAATTATGATTAGAGGTAACCACTTACGCATGATTTGATTATATGTTAGACAAAAAATAATAGTTATCTACAGGTTCGGCTATTTGATTTAAGTTTGGTTGAGACTGAAGAAGAGTCATAACAACACTACCTTCAGGTAATTTGTCTCCTGGTTTCCAACGACCAAGATCATTGGGAAAGAAGGCTGCTTCATAGAACTTACCAACTTCTCCTTCAGCGTTAAAGTTATCAACATAAACAAATGGCTTTAAGTTTTTTTCCTTCGCAATTTTGGCTAGTTTTTTGTATGAGTCTTCGGTGTTGGTGAGAAAGTTTGCTTGTTCGACACTGGGGTATTGGAACCAGTAATATCGAGTGAAGTCGACAAAGTTAATGATGAATAAAAGAGAGAGAATGGGGAGAATGAATTTGCCAATTTTTGATTGATAAATGGTTATTAGTCCAAGAGAAGAAAAGAGAACAAAGAAAGGAACAAAGACTAAGAGTCGGCTAAAACGATAGACCGAACCAACTTGACCAAAGAGTAAAGGAGTTACCAAGAAAGTAATTAAAAGGAAAACCCAGAATTTATTTTTTTGGGTAGCCTTGACCAGACCAGCAAGAAAAAGAGGAAGAGTGCTGAGTAAAAATACACCATAGATACCAGTGGAGTGCCATGGAGTGGAGTCTCCTTTGATAAAGAGGGCTGAAAGGTCAAAACTGGAAAGATAAGGGTAGATAAAGGTATAGAAAGACTTTGGTTGTAAAGCGCTACTTTCAAAAACAGCACCAGCATAGTGAGTGTTTAACCAAGGAATAATGGCTAAAAAAGGAAAAATACCAAGAATAAAATAAAGACAGTATTTAAACGAAACCAAGATTTCATCTTTGTTTAATTTTTTAATATTAGTCAGAAAAATATAGATAACGGTGATGATAGTCCAAACTGGAATGATGGCTCTCATACCTTTATATGAATAAAGCCCCAAACCGAGACTAATACCTGAAATAAAAAGAAACCAGGAGTTATTTTTTTTAGAAAACAAGAAAAGACTAATTAACCAAAGCATAGTAAAAGGAACGGGCATTATATTCTCTTGAGCTAGATGACTATGCATCAAAACCATGGGAGTGGTGATAAAAAGAAGACCTGAGAGAAAGCTACCACCCACTCCAAGTAATTGGTAACCAAGATAGACGACTAGAAACAAAGATACTAAACCAACAATGACACTGACTAATCTGAGATTTTCAAGAGAAGGACCAAAAATTTTAAAAACAATCGCAGTACTGTAGGCAGTAATGGGTTGTTTCCAGTCATGACCATTGATCGTCAAGGGGAAGAATGGAAGGAACCTACCTGACTCATCATGGAGATTTTTCGATAAAAGGACAGCGTTGTAACCGATAGAGGCTTCATCAATGGTGAGACCATTTGGAGTTTGAGTGAGTCGGTAAGAGAGAAAAAATATGGAGAGAATAAAACCAATGATGGCGAGACTCCAGATGGTTGTTTTTTTCATTTTTTCTTAATGACCGTAAAAAGAGGTTGGCCAAAAACGTCATAGGTGATACTGGGAATAGAAAAAGCATGTGGAGTTTCTTTTGACCAGTCTTGATCTCCTGGAATTTCCATTCTTTGAGAGGCAATATAAATGTCTCCAGAGTTGAGAAAATCGTCTAAAGAGACTCCAGTTTGAATAGCACCAAAGTAAAGATTACTACCTAAACGGAAACCATCAAAATTAGGAATGAGAGAGGTAACGGTTTGGTCGCCTGTAAATTCTTGTTGAAATTTTTGGGGAGGATATTTGGAGAAGAACAAGAATTTAAGGAGACTGGGTTCGTAAGTGTTGTTGATATAGAGGTTGTGATTGCCAACAGTCTCCATAGAAAGACCACTGAATGTTTGCTCATAACCATAATGCCAGTTTTTGGTGGAGAGATATTTGTAATGAGAACTGTATTGGTGAAAATAACTAACAACAAAGATTAAAGAGATCGCGACAAAAATTATCCCTAGAAGGTATCCTTTTATTTTTGCAGAAAGAAGATTGGCCACATAAACAAAACCTACAGCTGAAGCAATAATGACCGCTGGAAGCATGACAAATAGTCTGGTGGCGTGGTTTCCCCCACCCTGGGTAAGACTTGAGGCGAGTGGAGAAAGAAAAAGCCATAAAAGAATTAGACGAGATTCTTTTTTATCACGAGTTTCAAATAGATGGAAAATACCAATTAATAAAAATGGGGCGAAAAATAAAGGTAGTTCACCAAATCCCCCACCAATAGAGTGGCGGAAATTTGGATCACCATTAAGGAATAAGAAATCAGGAGAAAAAGCGGTGAGATAATTTTTAGCAAATGTTCCTAAATAAAGAAGAGGTTTGTTGTGAAAAAACTGTTCGACTTTTGAACCAATTACCCAAGGTTCGGTGCGAGTGGTGATAATAGTATCAATGGCTTTTTGATCAGAAAAAATGCTGATACCTGCGAATCTTCCAGAGGCTGGTCCGGCAAGAATGAAATATGCGATAGGCAAACAAAGAAGAAAACCGGGGAAAAATTTTAACCAATCTGATTTGAGATTAATTTGAGGACGATTAATTAAGTAGAGACATAAGACAAGAAGTGGAGTAAAAATGTTAGCAGTGGAATAAGTGTAGAAAGTGAGAGTAAAAGGAATGAGTGAAATGAAGTGTTTACCTTTAACAAAAATAAGAGTTCCAGATAAAAGAAGTGTTAAAAGTAAAGTGACTTCAAAAGCGGCTCTAGAAAAATGGATATGCCAAGGAGAGATGGCTAAGAGAAAGGAAGTAATAAGGGCTAGTTTTCCACTTTTAAAAAGATGTTTGCTAAGGAAATACAACAAGAGAATGTTGGCTATCCCCAGAAGAGCAACGGGAAGACGAACAGAGATAGTTGATGGTCCCAAAATGCCGATAAATGGAGCAACAACATACATTAATAAAGGAGCACGCCATTCAGTAAGGCTTTGGATATAGACAGGGAGAGTGTGCCCCATATAATCACGTCCTGTGGAAATGAGTGACCAAGCTTGGTAGCCGACATCAATTTCGTCACCAAACAGTGATATAGGTATTTCGTCTAGTCGAAAAAGTCTTAAAAATATACTTAGTAATAAAATTAGCACAAACAGAATAGTCTGTTTATTTGTTCTCATTTTTGTAAACTATTACCTCTTGGTTTTCATAGACTCTTGAGAGGCCAATTTTGTCTATCAGTATGGTATTTTCGATCTCCTTTTTTCTAAAATACAGATAATCAATATTATTTTTAGTTAAATAATTTTTGCCAAAAATAACGTCATCTTGCATCATAAACTTTTTCATGTTTTTGATATCTTCTTCGATCTTATAGCCGGTGATGGTTAGCTGTTCTTCTCCGGTCAGGAAGGTTCTTCTGGTAGAAATACTGTGAACGTACATGGTAGAGTACCAGGCAGAAATGGGTAAGGGATGGCTGGTATAGCCATAATGAGCATCTTTATCAAATGGCTTGGTGAAGATAACAGCATCTTTGTTGGTGTTATTTTTGATCCAACTTAGAGCGTCTATCTCTTGATTGGAGATGAAGGATAATGGTTTCTTCCCAGGACCATAAAAATCAAAGAGATTGCCAATGACCGTAGGAACTGCAAGAGCAATAATAATCGTTGAAAAGATGATTTTGTACTGATTGTTTTTTATTTTTTCAATAATAAAGGCCATCGTTATTCCAGCAAAAATACCCATGAAGTGGAGATAAATTTGAATGTATTGTATATGGTTGTAGGTAATTCCATTTTGTACAAAGAGTAAAACAACAAGCACTGAAGCTAGAATACCAGTTTGCATAAAAACATAAGGATAGGAGATTTTTTTGAAATTTACTTTTACAGCTTCAAAAAGTCCCAGAAGGCGTATCCCTGTATTGCCAACAATAAATATAGTAATGGCATAAGCTTCGTGAATAATCAGACGAATAAAGGCTTTAAGGGTATGTAGAGAGGCATAGTGTTGTCTTCTTAGCTCCCAGTCTACATTGTCTAGTCTCACGACCATCATGGTGTGTGGAAACCACAAAGGATTAAAAATGATAAATGACTCAGCTGTAGGACTGATAATTTTTAAGGTTAAAAAATTTCCGATAGCGACTAGAACACCAATAATTCCTAGATCTTTTTTCTTTTCCAAAATAAATCTTAGTAAGCCGACAGCTAGTAAGCCAACAACACTGATAACTCCAGATGATGCTTTTACTCCTGCCAGAGGTAGAGCAAGTATTAATAAGAGATATAAAAAGTTTTTATTTTCAAATTTTTGGAAGAGGGTTAACAAAAGCAAGATTGTGGTTAGCAATATTATTCCTAATGCATGAGGTGGATTTCCAAGAATAGTATTCCCCTGAGATGCCCAAAAAGTTGTTTCACCAGAAAAAATAAATTGATTCTTAATAATTGCATATATATAACCGAAACTTCCACAGAAAGAGGTAAAAAACATGGCCCAGATTGCCGCTTGATGATTTTTTAATCGAAATACGAAATTGTAAACTCCAAGACTAATCAAAAATGCAAACAGTATTGGATAAAAACGGAAGTATAAATCGAGAGCGTTTAAAAAAGGAAATAGACGATAGAACTCTCCCATAAAAATATCACTGATAAAGTGATAGTTTGTAAGCGGATGATTAGCGTAAAGAGGTTGGAATGGGGGGAAGGCGACTTTGATCTCTTCCATCAGAGAAACATGCCATAAACCATCGTGTCCTTGTGAACTGAAGAAATTTAACCCGTTGGATGACTTAATTCCTGAAGGAAAATTAATCATGCCAAGAATGATAATACTTAACAAAATCATAAAAACGAGGATTTTTGATTTAAATAGAGTGGAGATTGAAGAAGAAAAATCCTGACGATATTTAAAAATACTTATCAAGACCAAAAAAACAATGAGCGGAAGACTTAAAAAACGGATTTTTAAAAAGCTAGTAATAAGAGTTTCAAAAACTATAAAGACGATGCCAAAAATAATTGAGAGAAATAATTTTTCTAAAGGTGAGGTTTGAGATGAAATTTTAGATAATACTGGCCTTCCAATAAAGTAGAGCCCCGGAAAAGCAATCAGAAGAAAAATTATTAAGTATAAAGAAAACATATTTGGAGTTATATAGTTATTGTATACATTATTGGTACTATTTTGGTGCTGTTTTCAATACCAAAGTAAATTTTGTATTATTTTAAATACCAAAACAAACTAGCTACCAAACCCGCCCGAGAGAGCTGGACTATTTCTTTGAAGAAATTAGATAAGCGAATAACAGTTGGAATCATTAATTTTGATTGGAGAAAGGTTTGGAGGTGAAGAGTTTCATCGAAAGAAAAAAGAACTCCAAACCAACAAAGAAGTGTGGCAATATAGAATAGAAAATTCTTTTTCTCAATGGAGTAAATAATTAACCAAGGGGTTAACCAAACAAGCCATTGGGGATGGAAGTGAGAAAAGGCAAGACTGGAAAGAAGAGCTGTACCGAAAGCGGTTCTAAAAGAGATTTTTTTACCCCAGGATAGAAATAGGATTAAAATGTAAACGATAAAAAACAGAGGAATGTCGTGACCTGAAGCGATGGAGATGCCTGCATAAGTACTCTTGTTTATTTGTTCCGCAAATAAGGCATAGTAACGATATGAGGCGGAACCAATGAAGGGTAGAATTCCTAAAATGTAAGTACCAACACCTACAAGACCGAGAGCAAGAGTCTTTAAATATTTTTTATTTTGAAGAGTTGGAATAAGGATAAGAGGAATAAGAATTAAACCGATTGGCTTGATGAGAGAAGAAAGTGCAATCAAGATAATGGAGAGGAAAAGTTTTTTGTTTTTATAAGATAAAAGTGCAGCGGTAAGTAGAAGAGTAATAACAATATCTACCTGACCCATGACGGAACTAACAAAAATAGCGATAGGATTAAATGCCCAAATTAACTGGGCAAGTTTCTTGTTTTTTTCTTTAATAAAAAACATTGGTAGAAGCCAAAGCATGGCAAGATCGGCTAAGATCATCGGAAGTTTGTAGAGAGACAATAGAGGTACGAAGGGTGTATTTTGGGAAGTTACCCAGTTCCTGTTCATAAACTGTTCACCAGTTTGTTTGATTACGGAGTTGAAAGGAAGATAAACAATCGAGGGAAGTATATAAGCAAGAGGTTGGTAGTTAAAAACAACATCATCTCGATGGACGACCAGATTTCCTGATGCATCTTTGGATGCAATTTGATCATAAAAAGTAAGCCACTTTCCTTCTCCAGCAATATATTTTCCAGATGAAGCAAAGGCACCAAGATCAGAATGGTAAGTTGAAGCCGAAAGTAAAATTCGAATGATGACAGCAAGACCGATTAATATCCAGTGGAGATTTCTTTTCATTTATTTTTGAAAATGAGTCTAGTTAATTTTTGCCATTTTTGACCTGCCCAAAGAACAGTGTTTAATATGTCTGATCCTAATTTACCATGATAAATTTCAGCGGATTTGGCTAAAGGACTTGAGAGATGAGAAGTAAAGTGACCACTGGCACCATGAGCGTGCATCACTTGAGCTTTGGGGTAATAATAAACTGGTAAACCAAATTTGTGTAAACGGTGACAATACTCTATATCTTCGTAGTAAAGGAAAAAGCGTTCGTCTAATCCGCCTACTTGATTAATGGTCGTCCTAGGAATAAGAAAGGCTGCCATAACAGCAATCTCGACTTTGGTAGTTTTATTTCCAGGGTAGTATTTGTTAAAACAATTTTTACAGCCCAGAAAATAATATTTAATAGCATTAAGTATTGTTGGAAATTTATAGCAAGAAGGCTGAATTTTGCCGTCGTTGTAAAGGAGTTTGGGAACAACGGCTCCAAGATTTGGATGTGCTTTGGCAAACTCAACAAGGAGTTGGAGTGCTTTGCCTTTGATTCGAGTATCAGGATTTATCTGGAGAATGTACTTGCCACTCGATTCTCTAATTGCCCAGTTGACTGCTTTAGAAAGGCCAACATTTTCGGTATTGACTAATACTTTTGGTTTGAGGGGGTGTTTCCTGGCTAGTTCAACACAGCGATCTGCAGGATAGTTATCAACAACAATCACCTCTTTGTTTAATCCATCACGACTTTTTTGAATGGAGTCTAGGAAAGGCACTATGGTGTCTTCTGATTTATAACCGACTACGATGATGGAAAGATCAATTTGCATAGGGTTTGTTTAGTAAAGCAAAAACTTGGGAATCGGAAAGGACTCCTTTGGTCTTTTTCCCTTTTAATAAATATTGAATGAGGGCAAGAAAAATTATTCTTAGATATCTGGGATGTCTTAAAGAATAGGTGAATAAAAATTTTAAATGTGAAGAAGTGAATTTGTTTTCGGAAAAATTTTGCCAGATAAAAAGAAGTTCGTTTCGCTGTTTGATCATACTGACAAAGTCAGGGTTTAGTTTACTAAAGGAAGATTCGTGATGATGAATTACATGGCTGTCAGGAACCCAAACAATTTTGTAGCCATTTTTCCAAGCGCGCCAACCGAGATCAATATCTTCCCAGTAGCCAGGTGAATATATTTCGTTAAAACTACCAATTTTTTTGAGTAAATCACCTCTGACCATAGCGCTACCCCCAGAAAGCCAGCCTGAGCAATGAGGAATTGATTTATCTTCCCCATTGGTAAATTGAAATTTGCCATCAAACCAGCTAGCTACTGGCCAAGAAGATTTTTCTTCATTGAACGAAACACCGAAGATATTTTTGTCAGAAAAATATTGGATAGCTTTTTCGAGATAGCCTTTTTTGGGATAAACATCGTTGTTGAGAAAAACGATAAAATCTGCTTTTGAATGACGAATACCAATATTCATAGACTTACTAAAGCCTACATTTTTTTTGTGATGAAGGCAGATGACCTGAGGAAATTTTTCTTTTAGGTATTCTGGTGTGCCGTCACAACTACCATCATCAACAACGATAATTCCAGCGTCATCGGAAAACTTAATCACTTCAGGCAGATGTTTTTCCAATAGATACTTGCCGTTGTAGCTGGGGATAACAATATCAATACTAGGTTTCATCCTGCCTAAAGTATATCAGGGGTTGGTACAGTTTTGGACAATTGGTAGACTATAATAAACGTATATTGAGCCTAATAAACGAAACACTGAGATGAAAAAAATACTGAAATTTTGGCCGTTTTTTGTTTTTATAGTTGTTTGTATAGTATATTACTGGAAAGTATTTTTAAAAGGATTCGTGCCCTTCCCTGGAGACTTGTTAGTTGGTGCTTATTTACCATGGCTTGATAGTAAATGGGGCTTTCCAACAGGAGTACCAGTCAAAAATCCATTAATTTCTGATGTGTTTTCCCAATTTTATATTTGGAAAAGTTTGATATCTGAAGGATGGAGACATGTTCAAATTCCTTTATGGAATCCTTATTCGTATTCCGGATATCCAATGCTGGCTAATTTTCATTCGGGAGTGTTTTATCCATTAAATTTAATTTACATGCTTCTCGGAGATATTCGAGGTTGGAGTTTCTTGGTGATATTCCCCTCTTTGGCAAGTGCTGTGACAATGTATCTTTTTCTTAAACAAATAAAGGTAAATAAAATTGGCGCAGTAATTGGAAGTATTATTTATGCTTATTCTGGTTTTGCCATTAGTTGGGCACAGTTTATTACGGCAGCCCAAGCAATGGTGTGGATGCCACTGGTTCTATCGGTGTTGGAGAAATATTTTGAGTCAAAAAGAGTGTGGCTACTTTATTGGTTACCTTTTATTTTCTTTTTATTGATTACTTCTGGACATTTTCAAATCATGGTTTATGTCAGCATTTTGACAGTAGTTTATTTTGTATGGAAATGGTTGGAAAAGAAAGATTTTAAATTGATTTGGGGGACAGTAATTCCAGGAGTCTTGTCTGTTGGTCTGGTTGCTTTTCAGTTATTACCAACATTTGAACTAACAGGTTTTGGATTGAGAACTTCGGAAAATGCAATCTCTGGACACAACTTTGGATTGTTGCCAATAAAATATTTGACTACATTGATTGCTCCAGATTATTTTGGTAACCCTGCGACAGGAAATTTCTTTGGGTTTTTTAATTATCACGAGACTATTTTTTATTGTGGAGTTTTGGCTATTTTTTGTTTGGTACTTTCGTTGTTTCTTTTAAAATCAAATAAGTATGTGAGGTTTTTTGGAATAGCGGCAGTTATTGCGGTATTGTTTGGATTTGATACTCCTTTAGGAAGAGCAGTTTATACTTTCAAAGTTCCGGGGATATCAACGAGCGATGCTGGAAGAATATCGGTGATATTTTCTTTGAGTATGGCGGTTTTGGTAGGGATGGTAATTTCTAATTTGGAAAAAATTAGTCTGAAAAAAATCTTAGTGGCAGTAGGTATAGTTGGTTTGTTTTATACTGTAATTTTTTATCTGGCTCGTTTTAATGATGGTATTTTTGTATCTTCAATTAATCCTAATTTAACTTTGTTACAAAGAAGAGCGGTAACTTTACGAAATTTAATTCTGCCAGGAGCTTTAGTGGCAGGATATTCTTTGGTTTTTGTCCTAGCAAAAAAATGGAAGGTGATGACATGGGCATTACTAGTAATGATTTGTTTGGAGATGTTTAGATTTGGCTGGAAATATATTCCTTTTGTACCAGAAAGAATTGTCTTTCCAGAAACGCCTATAACCTCATTTATTGAAGAAAAAGGCAAGACAGAAATATTTAGAATTGAAAGGGAAAGAGCAGAGATAATGCCTCCAGCAACTTGGATGCAGTATCGGTTCATGAGTGCTTCAGGATATGATCCAATGGCGAGAGCTGATTATGTAGGTGTTTATCAAGAAAAAATTAATGGAAATTTTAGTGGAAACATTTCACGATATTCCGAACCAGAAAGATATGATGCAAAAGCATTGGGAGAGTTTAATGTGAAGTATTTGTTAGCTGTTAAAAGAGATGAACTTGGAAGAATTAAGGGAGACGTAATTAACCATTCTATCAATTTGAAGGAGTGGAAAAAAGTATTTGAAACAGAAGGGACAGCTGTACTGGAAAATACGCTTTACCAACCAAGAGTAAGATTTCTGAACTCAAAAACTGGTGAAGTAAAAATTACTTCTTACTTAGCTAATACTGTTAAAATTTCTTATTTTGATGGAGCTGGAAAAACATTACTGCTGGCAGATAGTTGGTATCCTGGATGGAAAGCTTTTGAAAATAAAAAGGAAGTAGCGATTGAAAAATGTGAAGGTATTTTTAGATGTATAAAACTAACCGACCATACTGGTGAAGTGGTATTTGATTATCAACCAGAGAGTTTTTGGTTGGGAATTAAGATTAGTCTGGTATGTTTAATTGCCACACTAGCAGCTTTGATTGGACTTCGTAAAAAGAAATAGTCTAGTTGCATTTCGTAAGCATTCTGACTTCAGTCTTCCAAGGAAAGGTGTGTTGTTTTACTAAACAAAGTTTGGAAAAGTGACCAAGCCAGGCTTGGGCTCTCATGGGAAGCTCACCATCTTTTTCAATAATTAAAAAAGTGAGTTGGTTATCTCCAATTGTTTTCTTTTTTGTCCAAGCAAGATTACCATCTATAATATATTCTGGTTGATTAGGAAGATAGGTAATATCTGATGGTTGATAACCGTATGTTTGAGTACCATACCACCAGAAAGCGTGTTGATATGGATAGTCATAAATTGAGGGGAGATAACTGTAGAGGTTAAATGCTTGACCCGAGGCCTCTTTATATACCCAGTCAACAGCAGCGATTTCATTTTGCATACCACTGGGGTTGTTGGCTGATAATTGGTACATAATTTTGAAGTAATCGTTTTGGGCCTTTAAGGAAAGGATTAAAGTGGCGGCAATAAAGAGAGCGGGAAGTATTTTTATAAAAGTGTTTTTTGATCGAGTAAGAAAATCCAAGAAAAGAGCATCGATAAAAATAATGGGTACTGAAAACCCGAGGGTGTACCAAATTTTAAGTTTCTGAGGAAAAACAAGATAAAAGAAAAAAGTAAAAAGAACAAAAATAATGGTTATTATGGATAAATCTTTTACTGATTTGTTTATCTTTTTAGATAATAAGAGATAAACAAATGTAACTGTCGCTATAGCAGAAAAAATGAAGACTAGATTTTCGGGAAGATGATTGGTGTGTCTTACAATGTCGATTAAGTGTTCACTTCTCTGAACTAGTTTTTCGGAAAATTTTATTTTTTCTCCAAGCATTTCTCCCTTGCCAGTAAATTCAGAAATAAAGACTTTGGTCATGATAAAACCATGACGAAGTTCAAATAATACTTGAGGTAATAGGGTGACAACAAAACCAATACCTGACCAAAGAATATTCTTAACTTTTTGTTTGGAGAAAAGATAATAAATTATTAAGAAAGGAAAGAAAAGTACACCAAAAGCGGCTTCTATTTGCATAGACAGACCAGCAATTAAACCAACAATAAGAGTAGAGTATTTAAACTTTGATGAATTTGACCACAGAAGAGAAACAAAAAACAAGATGGTAAAAATGGGCATGGAGTTGGCATTCCAAAAGTATCTGGCTGTATTAAAACCAACAGGAGAAAGAAGAAGTAAGGATGTAACAAAAAAGGCTAGCGTATGGCTGTTTTTCTTTAAAATAAAAAAAAGAAAGAGACAGGATAATTGGAACCAAAAGATTTGCCAATAAACAATGGCGGCTGGGTTTCCTCCACTAACAATGAAGGGAATGGTATTGAAGTAATACCAAAAAGGACCAAGGAGCACGCCGTTAATACTGGTAGTTGGGCCGACGAGTCTGGGGGTTTGGGTGACAATCATTTGACGAATATCAGTTAGGTCGCGACCCTGATCCATCGTAAAAGGGAAATTGTATCCGTTAACTGAAATAACCTTAATAACAAGACTAATGATAAGGATGACAAAAAAGAGTATTGTGAGGGGTGAAATTAATTTCTTCACAGATTCATTTTATCAGTGTATTACCATTCACGAATATTTTTGGCGTACCACTGACGAGCTTTATTGTAAGGAAATTTTAAAACTGTTTTGATGGCTTTTATTATTGGATTTCCACTTTCAACGCCACTGTTTTTTACTCCAAGTAAAAATTTATTCTTGGGAAGATTGCATATTTTTGTAACATAGCCATCGAGAAATCCCCATTTTCTACCTAAGTCATAATAGATATCTCCCCCATTGAAATCTATTTGTGATTTTGTTTTTGGACCAGCAAGAATTTGAAAACCAGTTTTGTGAAGTAAGTCTTTCATTTGAGATCTGGTCATTACACTATAGTGATAGTGTTCTGGAAGCCATTCTTTAGAGGGCATGACTAGAATTAACCAACCATCCTTCTTTAAATAATTTCTCCAATGTAAAAGGGCGAGAAAAGGCATAGGTGAGTGCTCAAGAACATTACTGGCGTAAATAGCATCAAACTTACCTAGATTCCCCAGGTCATGCATATCACGAACAACTACTTTTACTTTGTATTTTTTTAAACCGATCTCTGCTTCCTTTTTGCTGGCAGTGATACCTATCGCCTCGAATTTATGTTGATTTAACCAAGAAACTTCGTGACCATCACCACAACCAATGACCAAAACTTTTTTCTTTTTGGGGGAGATTAATTTTAAAAAAGGAACAGCACCTTCCATGCCACCGTCTGGAATTGGTTCGTCTCTTAAATTTTTAAACCAATCTGCATATAGTTTATTTTTCACTTCCTTAGTTTAGCAAAACTATTGATCTTTTCAACGGTAGTATTCCAAGGAAGATTGATAACTTCAACAGAAGCTTTTTCAAATTTATTGCGCCAAGCAGATTCTCTGTCAGGGGCAGCAAGATCATGTTGAATAATAAGGAAGGTTGATGAGGGAGAAGATATTTTTTTCTTTGTCCAGTAAGTTGAGTTATTTTTAATGTATTCAGGGACATCGGGAAGATAAGAAATTTCACTTGGTTGG
>DATIKJ010000003.1:0-3881 GCA_035477615.1 Spirochaetia bacterium
GATACAGGAAAGTTTTTTGAAGCCAGCCAATAGAAGTGCTTGAGTGATGATTGGGGCACCGGTTCCACCTCCAAGAGTGACTATTTTTGGCATGTGAGTAGATATTAGCAGATTTGAGGGTTTTCAAGAGGGGAAAGATGAATTATGATTTGTAGCAATGAACGAAAGAGAAAAAAGATTATTGGATGAAAAGAAAAATATTGAGAGGAGCAGAGAGTCTTGTTTTCGGGTTATGGCTATGTTGCAAGAAAGACCTTGGATAAGAGGAGAGGTGATAGAAACAGTACAAAACAGTCGGCATGATCGTTGGGGTATAGACATGTATGTACCTGTTGATCATTGTCTGACCGATTTACTTTGTATGAAGCAAGAAAAAAAGGGTATAAAAGTACAGGTTAAGTCTGGGGCACGTAAGGAACATGAGTTTTGGAGAGAACACAAAAAATGGATGTTGAGTCTAAGTAAGGGAGAAAATATTTTTGTTATCAACGGCCAAGAAAAACATGCATTGATGCTTGCAACTTTGATAGGGCAGATGGTAGCGATGTCGAGTTTGACAGGGTCAATTCCGGAGAATGTGTTTCTAGGTTTTATGGCAGAAGACTTGAGAGATGAGGAAGCTGTTTTAGCATATATTGAGAACAAAGACTGGTTGATTCATAACAAGTGGTTTGGTGGATGGTTAGATGGTAGTAAAATTGATTGATGGAAGTACTAAATATTGAAGCAGTAGGACGAGAAAAAGTGGTTGAGAAAACAGTATCGGTACTGAAAAGGGGAGGTTTGGTGGTTTATCCCACAGAAACAGTTTACGGTTTGGGTGTGGATGCAACTAGTGAGCCTGCACTAGAAAAATTGTGGCAGTTTAAAGGAGAGCGGGGAGATAAACCGGTATTGGTGGCAGTAAGTAGTGTGAAAATGGCAGAAGAGTATGTCAGTTTAACGGACTTGGGTAAAAAAGTAGTGCAAAAATACTGGCCGGGAGCTGTGGCTGTGGTAGCTTTGAGTAAAGACAAGGTTTCAAAAAAAGCGCAAGGTGAGACAAATAATTTGGGATTACGGATGCCGGACATGAAAATTATCTTGGAAATCATTTCTGAATTTAGAAAGCCAGTCACTTCGACGTCGGCAAATATTTCTGGAGCGCCAGTGGCCAGAAGTTTGACTGAGTTTTTGGTAACTGTGCCTCTCGACAGACAAGAATTGATTGATTTGTTTATTGATGGAGGTGAACTTCCGTTACGACAGCCATCGACCATAGTGGATACGACGGGGGAGGAAGTGAAGATTTTGAGACAAGGGGAGACAGAAATTGTTGTTTAATTTCATTTTCCTAACTCCTCTCGTACTTATCCTTCTGAGGACCGGCCATGTCGATTTACCAGCGTAAATCGCAGCCTATTACACAGCCGAAAATTCTTGGAGTACCAAGAAACCAGGCTTTTCGGTTTTGCGTAACTTCCTCATAAGGATGAAGTACTGCGGAATTTGACGGAAAATGTGTAAATCACATCGAAGTCATCATTTAGAAAACATTCTAGCTTTTTTGAGCAAGAAAAAGCCCCGATGAATATCGGGGCTGGGCTTCACATAATCAGCAAGGTGAGGAAGATCGGGGTGAAGCCGAAGATGAGGAAACCCATAAAGAAAATTCGGAACAAAACAGCATGGGTTTTGTCCTGTTTTGGGGTAGGATTATTGATCTTTTTGTACCATAGTGCAGTGGCGATGGTGCCAAGTGCACACAGCAAACCAATAACAACCAGGATCCAGAATATTACCGGACTAACCAAAATCATGCGACCTCCTTTTTAGGGTGCTTGGAGGTGATTGTAGCGAGTTTTTGAAACAATGCAATAGAAATAAGAAAAAACCCTCGGTAAAGAGGGTTATTTAGGTTAGTCTTCATAAAATTCTTCGTCACTGAATTCCATACTCATTCCCGATATGGCGTTCGCTGTCATACCTCCAGGTTTAATTACTAGCTGATGCGGAGCGTTCGGGTCGTTGGGTAGGAAGGTACTTGTGATATAAAAAGTGACCGCCGGAATGACCGACCCGTTTTCCAGAGTAGAAACCTCTAATGCAACCGCCTTAGCAATCTCATGCCATTTTTCGATCTCGGCATCATGCCAGGTTTGGATCACGAGATAGAGGATGCCGTCTTTACCTACACCAAGGTTAAAATCGTCTGTGGGGTAGTTGAAATAGAGAGTGGCATCAATTTTGAGCTCTTTGGGTGGCTGACTGTTTTTTTCGTCTGAGTCTTGTGGAAGGAAGCCAAGTGTTTGACGGCCGTTTTTGGATGAAGGAGGAGGTGTGGTTGTTAAATATATAGCCGGTGCGTTCAAACAGCCATCAAGATATTTACCAGTTGAGGGATTAATAAGGTAAATACCTTTATTGATAAATGCCTTTTGCACAAGGTAGTGTGTTTCTGGACGGTAAATTATCGAGTAATTGTGTTTTACTCTTTTTCGAGTAGCAGTTTTGGTTTTTTTAGCCAGTTTCTTGGGTTCAGTTTCGGTTTCCAACTTTCTCTCCTTTAGGGAATGTTAGTGTGCGTTGGCAGTAATCTAACATACGAGGAGAGTAAATGGAAGAAAGAGATAAAAAGAAACCCCGCCTTTTGGGCGGGGTTGTCTATGAGGGAGAAGACGGCGGTTAGGCAAGCATGCTGACTGATTTCTTTTTGCTTGCAGCTTTGGCTTCTTTTTCGGAGGCTTCCTGGCGGCGTTTGGCCACGGATTTGGCGGTGGCGTCCAGTTTTGCCTGGGCATCGGCAATGGTCTTGCGGTAATCGTTCTGGGCTGTTACCTCATCGGTATCAGCGGCTTTAGAGATCACCCGTGCTTCATTTTCCAGGTCGATAGCCTGAGTATTGATCTTTCCCAGGGCATCTTTCAGGGTTGTCCCTGAAGCTTCCAACAAAGCTGACGCGATATTTTTTGCTTGTCCGACGGTGATTAAACCAAACATATTAACCCTCCTATGGGGGAAGAGAATGATGAGGATTGGGCCCAGTGCCTTTTCTCTCAAAGTACGTCTTATATAATATCACAAGAGGTCTATATTGTCAAGAGGTAAGTATATCTGCTATGCTTTGGTAATGAATAAGGAAATGAAGTTAAAAAAGTACCCAGGAGAGAGGGCAGGCATCAGGTTCTTTGATGCAGGTTGTAAAGAGGATATGGTGAGGCTAAGGAAGATCGTGCAGCACAAGGAGGTACAGGAGAGGATGGATAGTGTGGCAAGTATGTCCAGAAGAGATATGTTTGACTGGGCAGATGAAAAAGGGGCTTATGGAAGGTATTACTTGTTTGCAGTTTCAGGTACAAAAGAGATATTTGGAGAGGGTTCAGAGGAGATTGGCCAGGTGCAGGGATTTGTGTATCTTTATGCCAGTAGTGAGGAGAGGAAGATTATTAATCGAATTGTGAAGGCTAAGTTGATTAAGAAGGTTGAGGTGGGAGAGAGTAAGATTTTTGAGATTAGCTTTGCTAAGTTGCCTGGGTCTCCAGGAGGACAGATATCAAGTGCAGTGAGGCAGGCTTGTTTGGAGCTTAAAAGGTTGGACAAGATTAAAGGAGGCACAGGAGTGTTTGTGTTTTGTTTTATAGATGAGAGCAATGAGGGTTCGATGAGAGTGGTTGAGGCCTGTGGTTTTGAGAGAAGAGGTAAACATTTTTATGAGGAAGACTCGGCGGAGATGAGTGCTTTATACATTCTGGACTACCAAAAGCTTTTGGAGGTTGAAAAGAATAGACAAAAAGGGAAATAGGGACAATTCACTGTTGATTTATGGCGCGGAAAAATGTTAAGCTGGATTATGATTGGAATAAAGGATTTGCTGGGAATAAACAAAAAGAATCAACAAATTA
>DATIKJ010000004.1:0-4297 GCA_035477615.1 Spirochaetia bacterium
CAGGAGAGAAGGAGAGTCAGATAGAAGAGTTAGCTAATATTCAATTAGTTAGACCAGGATTTGTAGGAGAGAGAATGAGTCTAATTAAGACGGGAAGTATTTTAGCGATGGATAGTAAACTGGGAACTGTGGTGTCGGCAGAACTAACGAAGAAGGATATTAAAGTAGTAGCTGGAAAAGGAGAAGGGTTGGGATGGTTGGATGCGAGTAGTGATGGAAGCAGAGTGTTGGTTTTGACAGATAAAGGGGTGAGTATTGCAGGAAAAGAAACAGGAGGAGTGGTATTTGATATGGCGGTAAATAAAGCGGTGGCTTTGGGACGATTTGGAGCTAGTCTTTATGTACTAGATAGTGGAAACAAAGAAATTTACAAATATGGAGCAATTAGTGATGGTTATGGAGACAGAACCAGATGGTTGAAACAAGACCAAACTATGAGTGTAGTACCTGTAGACATGGCGATTGATAGCGATGTGTGGGTTTTGGGAGATTCTGGGGTGGTAGAGAGGTTCAGAAGAGGGTTGAGAGAGCAGTTTACGATAAGTGGGGTTCCTACAGGAGCAAAAATCTCGAGAATTGCGGTGCAGATGGATGGAGTGAACCTGGCGATGTTAGACACAGTTAACGGTATGGTGATTGTTTGTAGTAAAGAGACGGGGAACTGTGGTCAGCAGCTTAAGTCGGAAAAATTAAAGTCAGCAACTGATATTGAGTATGATGGTGAAAGTTTGTTGGTTTTAATTTCAGGAACTGTGGGAGTGATGAAGTAGGCTGGGGTACAATATATCCATGCTTGTAGAAAACAGAAAAGCTAAATTTGATTATGAAGTAATTGAGGATTTTGAGTCCGGTATTGTCTTGAGTGGAGCTGAAGTGAAGAGCGTGCGAGATGGGGGTGCAACAATGACAGGAGCAAGAGTGGTATTTGAGGATGATGGGGCTTATGTAATTGGAATGAACATCCCAAAATACAGGCATGATAGTGCGGAAGAGTACGTGGCTGATAAACGGCGAAAATTGTTGCTGCACAGGAAAGAAATTGTGGAAATCCAGACAAAAATGAGATCAGCTGGGTTGACAGTTGTGCCTGTCGCGCTGTATAATAAGGGTAGTCTCGTAAAGGTGAAAATCGCTTTGGTTCGGGGCAAGAAGAAGTTTGAAAAAAGAGAGATACTCAAAAAGCGTGAAAGTCAGTTAGGAATCGCGAGACGATTAAAACTAACAAACTGAAAGGTTTAAAAATGGACTTATTTTGGACGAAAGTTATGCCTGCAAGTATAGTTAATTATTCATGGAGTAAGGATTTTACTGAGAAAATGAGTTTGAAGAAATGGCAAGAGGGAATTAAGGCTAAAGTAGCCGCCATGGATGAGGATGAATTTGATCTGTTTCTCGCTGGAGTAGTAATGGCTGCTTCTCGTGCCCAGATGATGGGGGTAACCCTTACCGAGAAGATTGAGTATTTTAGATCTCTTCGAGCCTAATTAGCTTGCTTTTCAGCTTAGAGTTTGGTATACTATAGGTGGTTCTTATGGGGACGAATAGGAATCGATGGATTGGTACATTTACAGGTGCAAGCCTCCTTTGGTAAAAGGAGTAAAAAAGACCAAAATACAACTGTCAATAAAGAAGACAAGTTACTTGGTTTCACCTCAAGTGAAGCCAAATCTTTCGCTCCCGTTTACGCTTTTGCCTAAACTCGAGTTTTAAGACGTCTTAGGGAATATCGGATCCCGGGGTACCTCTAAGGCGAAAAAACACCGGATTGAATGCTTCAAGGCATGATTTAGGTCTTGAGGACTAACTTATTCTAAGTCGACCATAAAACGTTCTAGTTTGCCGGGGAGTTTTATGGAAAATCGGCAAACTAAGCTTGTAGAATCTGTAGGTTTATTATTTCAGACGAGGGTTCAATTCCCTCCGTCTCCACAATATACAAAGAATCTCTCCTTTATGGGGAGATTTTTTTGTATATATGGTAATGGAGAAATTGAAAGCCGGAAGCGCGACGGCGCTGAGGCAGGTCTTGAGGCAAATTCTGCAGAATTTGACCGAGAGGCAATTCCCGACTAAAAATTTAACGAAGACTTCAATTCACTTCTTTGGGCAATTTCCTCCCTTTATATATAATTATTTTGTGTTTGGGTATTTAATCGATTTTTTGTTTCCCAAAAAGTGTGTTGGATGTGATGTATATGGAAAGGATCTGTGCAACAAGTGTTTTCGTGAATTATCGATTGCAGATGATCAGATATGCCCTGAGTGTGGGGAGGAGTCAGCTATGGGGTGGACTCATCCTCGGTGTAAAAAAGAATTGGGAATGGATGGGTTGATAGTAATTTATGATTACCAGGATGAAGTATCGAAAAAGGTAATTGATGGAATAAAGTTTGATTTTAATAAGAATTTAATAAAGGATTTGTTGAAGAATTTTAGATTTGAGACGGGGGAAAAGTTTGACTATTTGGTGCCGGTACCGCTTCATTTTTATCGAGAAAACTGGAGAGGATTTAATCAAGCAGAAGAGACGGCTTTGGTTGTCGGTAAGAGAATGAAAATTAGAGTATTTGATGTTTTGGTTCGAAAAAGAAGAACAAAACAACAGTCGCTGATATTGGACAGGAAAGAAAGAGAGAAAAATGTGAAAGGAGCATTTGAAGTTAGTAGAGAAAACAATAAGGCATTAAAAGGAAAGAAAGTGTTACTAGTAGATGATGTTTTCACCAGTGGGGCGGATATGAGAGAGTGTACAAAAATACTTAAAAAGGCTGGAGTAGAAATAGTGTGGGGACTGGCTTTGGCACACTAGAAGCGAAGAGACGTTTTTTAATATCCTGAAATTACACAAACTCCAGTGTCCGTTGCCTCTTGAAGGGGATTGTCAACTAATTTGTCATTTATTGAATATGTTGCTTTTTGTTCTCCACTTACTAAATTTGCATTGACGCTTGTTTTTATTGATTCGGCAGCAGCTATATCTTTGTAGTATTGAGCTACTACGACTCTTTCATTCTCGGAGAATTTGCACTCCATTTTTCCACCGTTTGGCATTTGCTCAACATAATTACATTTACCATCGACAATTCCGAGTACTTCTTTTTCTAAAGTTTCTCCTGTTAGTGGATGCTTAAAAGTGGTTTTGTATTTTGTGCAAGAACTCAAATTATCTGCAAATATAATTTCTGTATTTTGTGGCAGTGCTTCTTTGGTTGGCTGTTCTGATGGTTCAATGGTTGGCGATGGATTCGAAGCTTCGTTGGATATTTCTGTTGTTTCCATCGGATTTAAGACTTGGCTGGAAAAATATATTACACCACCAATTACTAATATTCCAATCAGTAAAATCATAATAATTTTGCATATTTGATTTGATGCTATTGAAACTGGTTTACTTTGAACAGGATTATTAATGGTACTAAATGCTTCCTCTATATCGGTGTTTGGCCATTTATTGGCGAGAAGCGATTGTTTGATTTGTTCGCTACTTACTCCTTGCTTGATCTGTTGATTGATGTAATCAAGTAGTTGTTGATTTACCATATTCACATTTTACGCTAAATATTTATTGGATTGTTGTTTTGCGGAGGAGGTGGGGAAAGGATTCGCCTTCGGTGTGGGATTCGCCAGAAATAACTGAAGGGATTCGTCTCAAGTAATTGCCTGCTGGCAATTCTTTCGAACCTGTCTCGCCACCAGTCGTGGCTCCGACTGTTCGAATTCCACTTGACTTATCCTCAAAAAAATTAGCCGCAAGGGCTAATGTTTTTTGCGGAGGAGGTGGGATTCGAACCCACGTGTGCCGAAGCACATTCGCTTTCCAAGCGAACGGAATGGACCACTATCCGACTCCTCCAACAGCCCTTATTTTACCTTAACCTCTTCAAAGCGGATAGCAGCTCGTTTACTTCATCGATTGTTATCGTCGTTTCGGGTACCTCACCAGTCCGATATACTGACCAAGTTGACCCTTTATGTAGCCACATTGTTCTGGATCCTATGTTTGCTGTTGGAATGACATCACCTCCCAAGTTGTCACCTACCACCAAACATTCGTTGGGCAATACCTCTAAATTAGTCATCGCTTCTTGCCAGTGTTGTACCCCTTTATGTCCATTCTCATCGGCAATTACAATTGTGTCAAAACAATCAATTAGTTCTGAACTTGTTAGTTTCCTCCATGTCCAATCTACATTAGCATGGGTAATTAGTGCCACTTTAATTCCAGCCGCTTTTAATGCTTCAATCGTTTCTTTTGCTCCAGTTCGCACTCTTGGTTCATCAATATAAATATTCATTA
>DATIKJ010000005.1:0-17261 GCA_035477615.1 Spirochaetia bacterium
AAGAATCCGAGTTGCTAGTTTTTATGTTGAGAAAGGCAGTCCTGATAATCCAACTTATCAGCTTTATGCCTTGTATCAGCCTCTTGAGACAGTAACAAATAAGGAGCTAGACAAAATCAAAACTGGAATGGATCCAAATTCTATTAAAGAGGTAACAATAGACGGCATTAAGGGAATTGAGGGAATGGTTAATACCTCGGGACCTAAAGCACACTACACGACTGCGATCATAAAAGAGGGGAAGCTTTTTACAGTTTCAACCTATCCGCCTACGGTTGAGAATAAGGCTCTGACAGATCAAATTCTAGCTACTTTTAAGTTTGAATAACTATCTGTGATTCAGTGTTTATCGCTTGTTTTAGAGCTATTTAAACACTTTGTACGATGTGTTATTGCATACATTGTTTAAGTTTTGTGGTGATAACATATAGCTAGTATGAAAATAATAAAAAGCATTCTGCGTTGGTTCTTTGGCGTAATATTTTTCTTCAGTATGTTTGCTTTCGTATCAACTTCTCTTGTTACCGCAATTGCTAGTTTGATTTGTGCCATTTTGTTACTGCCTCCACTAGAAAGAAAGCTGACCTCTTTTCTGCTTAGTAAGGGTGTTAAGCAGGCAGATAAGACGATGTTTAAGGTCACTGTGTTTGCTGTGGCTTTTGTACTTATGATCGCCAGTTCCCCAAAGACTACACCACCAATCGAAAAGGTAGAGGACAAAACATCTGTTGAATCAACTACTACTCCAACACCAACCACACAGACTGAATCAATGACAGAAAAGCCAACTACTACTCCAACCGCTACTATCACAACCAAACCAATCACAACTCCCAAGCCAACTGTTTCTGTTACCCCATCACCACAAGCACAGTCAATTTTTCCAGATAGGGCAACGGCACAGGGTATTGTAAAAGCCGATGCCTCAAAAGAATGGGGAGATGACTACTCAATGGTTAAATACACAATCGACAAACAAATGACTGCTTACGATTGGATTGTTAAGCAAACGAAATATCCTGAAATAATGGCTAAAGCTTATAGGGAATGGAAGGATGACTACTCAATGGTTAAGTACGAGTACGAAAAACAGGTCAAGGCGTTTGAGTCTCTCTAGGTGAAGCAATTTTGCTAATTAATTATGGAAATCATCTACATATCAAGTGATTTGGGAGTGCTGGATTGCAAACACGAAAATATTTAAAGTAAATGCAGACTCACAATTTGGAAACGGATTATAGGGAGATTAAGGTTCACCCTCTCTTTGAGCCGATTAAAAAGCTATTTGTATTTGTAATATATGGTAGTGGTTTTTTGATGATGCCAAAATTCCAAAAATCCTTTTTAGCTAAAAATCCTGGGGCACAAAGCATCTTTGACGATTACAACAAAGAGACAAACTTAACAGTAAGTGATACGGAGATTAGTATTAATGCTAAAACGTATTTGACACCTACAGGTAGATTGATGGCGATTGCGATTTTTGACTTTTTACAATGTTCTGAGTTTCAAAGCTATTTAAGTCAAACTGAGATTTATAAGTTCGCAAGACATATTCGAAATGGATCTGCTCACAATAACAAATTCTTCTTTGATAAAAAAAGCATGAAGGAATTGTCTACGAGCCCAGTTAAATGGGGAGACAAAACAATTGATATTTCATTAATGGGTAAGACAGTGGTCCCTGATTTTATTGGTTCTTATTCTTTGCTTTGTTTGATGGGAGATATTTCAAAGATGATTGAAGAAAAACAAACTACTAAATAGCAGGTACTTTAGCCAGTATTTCAATTTGTTTTACTTTTTCAATCTCTTCACGGATTTGAGCTACCAGCCTGAAATCTGAAAATGCATTGGTAATTGAAGTCAAATACATGGTTATATTAGAGTTACGATTCTCGAGCTAGTTGGCTAGAGTTGTATAGACGAGAGATATAGAATAAGTATATGGAATTAGTTATTAGACCAGTAGAATTATCTGACTCGGTTGATATAGGTAAATATTTATTTACAAAGTCAGATGAAATTGAGATAAGAGAAGGTTTAAAAATAGATATTGAAAAGGCAAAGAGGGGTGAATTGTTAAGAATAGTTGCTTGTATAGATGGAAAGGTGATTGGACAATGTGATTTTAGAAAACCTCCATCTCCCTTAAAACAGCATATTGTAGAGGTTACAGGATTAGTTGTGAATGAAAATTTCCAAGGTCAAAGAATTAGCTCTGGTTTGCTGGATTATGGAGCTAATTGGGCAAGGAAAAATAATATTGAGATAATGACCACTTCAGTTAGAAAGGGAACTAAAGCCGAAAACATCTATCTCCATAAAGGGTTTAATTTTTATGGGGAGTTAAAAAATGGAATCATTGATCCGTGGAAAGAAAATAAAATCTATGACGAGGCGTTTCTTTTTAAAAAATTGTAAATTCCAAGAGATTACGTTTCTCAAATAGTTCGAAAATTGACCCCCGCCAAAGGCGGGCAGGCAGCCGGCGAGCTAAGTTTATCTTAATCTAGTCCAGTTTTCTTGTCACAAAGGTCAGCTTTGTGTATATCATTTAAATATGAATGATTCTTATGATCGACAAAAAAATGATAAAAGTATAAACAACAGCATGACCGAAAATTTTGAGATTGAAAGAAAGAATTTTTTTTGGAAATTTTCTCAAAAAGTGAGAAATAGGATGTTTGATGAAAAATGTATTGATTTGGAGAGAATAAAAAAGTCCAATCTCACTGCTAATAAGAATCTTGAAGAGGAAGCAGCTCGTATCGAGCGTGACATTCAAATTTTGCGAGAAATTAGATTAGATGAACAATCTTCAAGATGGAACGACTGAACCGAATATCTTTAAGTTGTAAAAGTCAATTGCGGTATCCTAAAGTAATAGTTGTCGTATCTAATCAAATAATTTTTATGTTTTTATTGTCCTGTGTTAATTGGCCAATGGAAAGCTATGCCAATAAGTAATAGTAACAGTACAATTATTTTTGAAACTAAACTCCACCCTCTAATATTGTTCGTGAATACTTGCTTTCGAAGTAAAATAGCAATCACAATGGGAAGAACTATAAATGAAAAACCACTTGGAATTGGATTCCCTATGTAAGCAATTGTTGCTTCACTTCGATCAAGGGTGTAATAAGTATAAAGGAACCAAAGAAACAAAGAACTTGCCCATAAAATTATTGTTTTTATGACTTTTAGTCCTGTTTTCATATATCCATTATACTAAATTCCATTTGAACATGTTCGAAAATCGACCCAGCTGGCGAGCATGAAAAGACTAGATTACACTATTGATACAATAGAATTGTGGCATATAAATTTTGTCAGAGCTGTAGTTTTCCTTTGAATCAGGATAAAAATGGTGGAGGTACAGAAAAAGATGGATCTGTAAATCCAAAATACTGTTCTATGTGTTATCAAAAAGGTGAGTTTATATCCCCAAAAGAGATTGATACTCCACAAAAAATGCAGGAGTTTTGTGTCAGTGAAATGAAGAAATCTGGGATTAATGGGATTTTGGCCTGGTTGGCTACTCGTAGTATTCCAAAATTAGAAAGGTGGAAAAAATAATATGAAAAATAAAATTTTCGTAGGAATTGCGTTATCAATAGTAGTATTGCTGGGCGCCCTTTATTACGTGAGTACTAATAAAACTCAGATTGAAGGGGAGAAACAAATAGTGATGGAGAAAAATGAACAAAAATCATATATGGATATTGAACCAAAAGAGGCATATGAGTTAATTCAAAATACTCCTAATTTAGTAATTATTGATGTTTCTCCAAAGTATAAAGAAGGACATATACCAGGAGCAATTAATTATTATCTCGGAGATGGTAGTTTGGCAAAAGCAGTTCCAACTCTTGATAAGAATTTAAAATATTTGGTTTATTGTCATGTTGATAGCATATCGATTGCTGGGGCTCAAATGCTTGTTGATGCAGGGATTAGTGATGTGTACAGACTTAAAGGAAATTACTCTGCTTGGGTAGAAGCAGGATATCCTGTTGATAAGTAAATAACTATGGAGGCCATGAGGTTAATAATAACGACTAGGGTGAAAATTGGTGAGATTTAAATTTATGAAGAAGGGATTAATATCCATATTACTAGTATCGTTGTTGTTTTTGACTGGAAGTGCTTTGATGAAAAAAGAAGGTTTTATAAATTTTGAGAGAAACCCATCGGCACCTATTTCACAAAATAATCCAAGTATTAACGACAACGGCGTGATTGGATATATACCATTTGGTGACTCATACACCATTGGTCTTGGAGTCGTTGAGTCTCATCGTTGGCCAAATATTATGGTTGAAAATTTTGCCAAAGAAGGAATAAATATTAGAATTCTCAATAACCCTGCAGTGTCTGGCTATACTGTTAGAGACATGATTAATTATGAATTATCGATATTGAAATCAATAAAGCCTGATTTTGTTACGATTTTTATCGGTACAAATGACAGTTTTGCGCAAACAGATGTTGGTATTTTCGAACACAATTACAAGGAGCTTCTTGATAAAACTCAAAAACTATTACCAAACCCTAAGAGCATTGTGTTGATTACGATCCCAGATTATTCAAAATTTCCAGCATTAAAAAACAACCAAAATGTGAGCCTTTCAAAATTTATTTCTTCATACAACGAAGTAATTACTAAAGAGTCAATTAAGCGAGGTTTGATATTGGTAGATATATATCCATTAAGCCAAGAAATGACAGATGAACATGATTTTATATTTGATGGGCTTCATCCTTCTCGAGCGGGATATATGAAATGGGAAAGGGTAATTTTCCCGAAAGTTAAAGAGCTATTACTTAGATAAGTATTATTTTTAATAGTTCGAAAGTCGACCCAGCTGGCGATAAGCCAGATAGAATACACAGACAGTGAAGTTTTTTGAAAGCACGGTATTCTTTGTGGTTGTTTTAGTAAAAGATACTTGACATAATGTAAAGTATTTGATACTATATGTGCATGGATATCAAAAGATATAAACAAGCAAGGGCTTTGGTGGCCTTATTTGTTGGATCAATTGTCTCGATTTCAGTTAGCTTGAATATGTATCTCTTGGCGGTAGTGGGTGTTGTCACTGGGATGCTTTTTTTGATGCTGGTACGAGCTAAGACAAAAATAACAATTGATGAAAGGGAACAAGCAATTAGAGAAAAGGCGGCGCAGATGACTTACGCTATTTTTGCACCAACTATTGGTATTGGGGCGTTTTTGTTACTTGTTCCTTCTCGAGGAGGACTATCGGTTTTTGCCAAGGGGGATTTTGTTTATTTGGAGTCTTTGGGAATGATTTTTGCTTATCTGACGCTATTTTTAATAGCGTTGTATGCAATCTCTTATCACTTTCAAAACAAGAGATTGGGAGGGGGAGGAAGTGAAGAATAAACTAAAAGTATACAGAGCTATGCACGACCTGACTCAAGAACAGTTGGCAGATAGATTGGGTGTTTCGAGACAGACGGTAAATGCGATTGAAAGTAATAAATATCTACCATCTTTAGGTTTGGCTTTTAAAATAGCATCACTTTTTAAAGTGAGTGTTGAAAATTTATTTTCTTATAACGAAAAGGAGGAAATACAAGATGAAAATTAGCAAACAGTATAAGCAACAAGTATTATTTTTTGGAGCGATTGGAATAAGCATATTTCTTTTGTTCTTTGTAATTTGTTGCACCTGGATTGGTTTTGATGTAAAGAATCAATGTAACGGAGCAAGGAGAGATTATGGGGGTGACTGTACGGAGGCACTTGTCAAACTATTGAAAGATGAAAACAAGGGTTTTAGATTGAGAAACTCGGCTGTATGGGCGTTGGGACAACTGGGAGATTCTCGCGCTTTACCGGTTTTACAAAGTTTTTATACAGGGAATATTCCAAGTAGAGAGCCACTAGATGAGAGTATTAGTCAGTATGAGCTGGAAAAAGCAATTAAACTTACTAGCGGAGGTGCAAATATTACGGCAATCTTTTGGAGATATGGTGTTGGAAATTAATTTTGAATAGGTTTCTTGTATATAATTGCATTAGTGTTTAAAAATATGTCGATACTGGTACTGGTGTTAAAAATACTCCAGTATTTTTTGGATTATATTTCATATTTCTTTTATTCATTTTTAATGATTGAGTCGTTTGCGATTTGCATGATGATTGTGATTGATAGTGGCTTCGAACAGCAGTTTATAAAATTATTTTTTAATATATTTCCTACTAACTTTGGGTTGGAGAGTGGGACTTTTTCAGTTGGGAGTAAGGAGATTCTGCAAATAATGGCACTGTGGAATTTGGTGGTGATGGTTTTAGGCAAAATATTGGGAAAAATTATAAAAGTAAAAATAAACAGAATAGTATATTTTGTAGCTTTTACTCTACTTCATATAGTGGCCATAATTCGTCTATGGAATGTGTCTGGTGCGTGGTCGTCGATTGCATTTTTTTACTTTAATTCAATTGTTGGCTATTTTATATTTCTAGGTATTAAAAAGGGAGTTAAAGCAGTTCAAAGATTAATTGAGTGGTATTGTGACTGAAATAAGCTGTATGATCGAGTAAGCGATGAACAATCAATGCTATAAACAGGTTTGTTTTATGGAACCAGATCAAACTGATAAGGTTTTTAGAATGATTGAGTCTCATAGAGTGCTTTCAGGAATTGAAATGAGTATTGTTTCTGATAGAGAAAAAATTAATGAAAATGTTTGTGTACAAGCTCCCGAAGGACAGGTATTGGTTATTTTTGAGATTCCGAGAGAAATTTGTATGCCAGTTTTTTATGGAGAGTTTTATAAAGTGCTTAATGAAGAACCGCTAATGGCATATACATGTGAGAGGAAAGGATAAATTTGTAAAACTAGCAGTTTTTTGAGAATTTTAACCAAGAGATTGAAGGTTAATGGTAAATATTTTCTTTGGGGAGAAGTTGTTGACAAAAATTAGCACTCGTACTATATTAGTGCTAATGATAGTAATTAGTATATGAAGGGAGGTGAGCTAAATGGCATTTGATTTAGTTCCAAGCAGATTATTTCCATTCTCTTCTTTGAGAGTACCTTCAGTCTGGAGTGATGAAGATGATTGGTTGACAACAGCTTCACCAGCAAGTGGTTTATCGGTTTCGGAAGATGATAAAAATGTATATGTTGAAGCTTCAGTTCCAGGAATTGATCCAAAAGATGTAGAAATTACCTTTCAAGATGGATACTTGTGGATTCGCGGTGAGAGCAGTGAAGAAGTGAAAGACAAGACGCGAAAATATTATCGTGAATCGAGTAAGTCTTTCTCGTATAGAGTGGCTGTTCCGGGTGAAATTGATGAAAAGGTCGAACCTGAGGCAACATCTAAAAACGGAGTGATGACGATAACTTTTACAAAAGCACCGAAAGTTCAACCTAAAAAGATTCAAATAAAGGTAAAATAATGGATAGTATATATTGTTGCAGTACTCCACCAATGGTGGAGTACTGGACAGTATGATCAAGCTTTTTGAATGGCGATACCAACAGCTTTTTCTCCAGCATGGACTCCAAGAACCGGCCCGGCTTCAAAAATTCTAATATTACTAGAGTAGATAGGAGCGAGGTTTTGTCTTAAAATCTCTGCACCTTCAGGATAGTTTGTGTGGATAATGGCAAGTTTGGTAATGTCTCGATTGGTATTTTCAACTCTTTTTATAAGTTCTTTTTGGGCATTTTGATTGGTGCGAGTTATGTTTTGAATTTTGAGCTTGCCATTTTCTAGACCAATGATTGGTTTTAGATGAAGTTTGCTACCAAGATAACCAGCTGTTGATGGTAAACGGCCGCCTTTGACAATATTTTCTAGAGTGGATAGGGATACATAAAGCTCAGTTTTGGGTATTGTTTCAAGGACAAGACGTTTTATATCTTCGAGTGGATATCCCTCATTGGCTAGTTGGGCTGCGTATTCAACTAAAAACCATATTCCAAGAGATACTTGTTTTGAGTCGACGACTTCAATAAGAAGGTGGGGATTTTTTTCTAGAGCTAGTTTTGATCCGAGGACTGCAGATTCCCAAACAGCTGAGTGTTGTGAAGTGACGTGAATGGAAATGATAGAGGAGTGTCTTTGGCCAATTTCTTGATAGAGATTGTTAATTCTGCCGGTAATGGCACCTGAAGTTTGAGGTAATCGATCTGATGATCTCATTTTTGTATAAAATTCATTAGGGGAGATGTTGGTGTCGGGCATAGATATCCATTGGCCATTTTCGAAAAACTTTATGTCTAAAGGGACAACAGAAATGTCGAGTTCTTGTACCTTTTGCGAGTCAGGGCGAATTGAAGAGCCTGTGTCAGTAATAATTCCTACTTTGTTTTCGATACTCATAGATTTTATTTGAGCATATCATATTGTTTAATAGCGGAATAGTGAAGAAAATTATAGAATGAAGTGTGATAACAGAATGGTCATGGTTTTTGTCGATATTTCCGTTTGGATTATTTTTATTCCTTTTGTTTTTTAGGAAACTGACATTACCAGTAATTTCCATTTTGGTTTTGATAATGACATTGATAATTCAGGTAACTTTTTGGGAGATACTGCCTGTTTATTTGTTGACCTCTGCTACCAAAGGATTTTTTGTTGCTTTTGATATTTTACTTATCGTATTTGGAGCGGTTTTCTTTTTGGAAATTTTAAAGGACATTGGAATAATAGAGAATATTGGTTTTTATTTGGAGTCGATTTCTAAGGATTATCGTATTCAAGTAATACTTTTGGCTTGGTTTTTTATTAATTTTATGGAGGGAATGGCTGGATTCGGAACTCCTGGGGCGATAGTAGCACCTATTTTGGTTAGTTTGGGATTATCACCGCTAACGGCAGTAATAATGTCTTTGTTGGGAAATAGTAGTGCTGGTGTTTTTGGGGCTGCAGGAACACCGATTAGAATAGGTTTTGCTGGATTGGATGTAACAAATGTACCTTGGTTTGCAGTGTTGTTTAATAGTGTGGGTTTGTTGATTCCAGTGTTTATGGTTTGGATGTTGGTAAAAAATCAAGAGAAGAGGTGGACTCATTTTTTTGAGGTACTACCCTTTGCTTTGTGGTCAGGTTTTCTTTTTGTGTTTTCTTCAATAGTGGTAGTTGGTTTGGGGCAAGAGTTTGTGTCAATAATTGGCTCGATGTTAGCGATTGTTATGATAATTATTTCTTTGAAACTGGGAATGTTTGTTCCGAAACAGGAGAGAAGTTTGATTAAGCGTATAAAAATTAAAATGAGTATTCCTTTACGAAAAGTGGTGTTGCCTTATTTGGTGATATTTATCCTTTTGGTTTTGGGAAAGTCGATACTAAAAACAATAGATATCCATTTTCCGTGGGGATATACTCATACATTTAATTTTTTTAATCCTGGTTTTATATTTGTGATTAGTGGAGTGCCTTTTGCGCTAGTGTGGGGGAGAAAGAAGCTATTACACGGATGTATTAGAAATGCGATAACAAGAACTCTTGATCCTTTTTTGGTAATACTGTCGATGTCAACAATGATTCAGTTGATGGTTAATTCTGGGAATAATATTTCGGGATTGCCTTCGGTACTGAGTGTGTTGACGAAAAATATTAATGGTACATTGTTGCCTTTTGTAGTGCCTTTTGTAGGGGCTTTTGGCTCTTTTTTAACTGGAAGTATTACGATTTCAAATATTTTGTTTGGAAATATATTTGCACAAGCAAGTGCAATTTATAACTTGAGTGTGGCAAAAGTACTGGCTTTAGAAGTATCTGGTGCGGCGATAGGGAATAGTATGGCGATTGCAGATATCATGGCAGCGGAAGCAGTCGTTGGTATGAAAAATAAAACAAGAAGCGTATTAAGGGGAGTTGTTGGTCCTTGTTTGGTTTGTTTGAGTATTTTGGGAGTTGTAGGGTTTTTGATCTTGAGGTAACGCTGTTGTGTAAGAAGAAATATTTTATTGAACAACAAGTTTTCTTCCTGAACCACCAGTACCACCGACATGGCCTCCATAACCAGTACCACCAGTTCCTCCGGTAATAGTAATGTTTGTAATAGCAGTTTCTGTATCTGTTTTTATGTAGACTGATCCACCAGCTCCACCACCACAGCCACCACCGTTAGCGCCTGCAGATTCTCCATTTGTTCCATTGTTTTGTATCGTACCAGACAAGGATAAACTTTTAGCATTGATTGCGATAATTCCACCACCAGTTCCTCCGAGATATCCTGTACCAGAATTGGTATACGCTCCTCCACCTTGAGCTCCAGCTGAACCCATAAACAATTGTGTTAGGTTGGAATCTCCATATGTTCCACCACCACCACCACCTCCACCGTGAGCAGTACCATCTCGACAGTTACTAGGATTTGTATAATGTCCTTGACCGCCTGCGCCACTAGTGTTTGTACCACCATTTGTTCCTGAGTATGTTCCGCCACCCCCTGTACCAGCAGTGCCATATCCACCTCCTCCGGCGGCACCAGTACTACCACCACAACATTCCCACCAGTTGCTTCCACCACCACCACCTCCTCCTCCGACGCTTACTCCAGCACCACCAGCAGAACCAATACAACCTGGAGAAGCTGAAGTTATTCCACCACCACCTCCTCCTCCTCCACAAGAACCTGCAATTCCAACTTGGTGGTATGGACCTCCTGCTCCGGCATTGTAACCGCAGAAAGCTTCACCTCCTTGTCTGGTATTACCTCCTCCGCGATATCCTTTGCCAGTCATGGTTATTGATCCAGTAATTGTGGCAGTACCACTGGCTTTGAAAGCTAGAACTCCACCTTTGGTACCATCCCAAGCGTTGGCGGTAAGGGTAGCGCCACTACTGACAGTTACATTGCTGTAGTTGGGAACTCGTTGGACAATTATTTTTTGACCAGTTAAGTTACTATTACTACCGACTCCGTAAGTTTTTGTAATATTACCTAAAACAGTGATAACATTGCCGTTGACTCCGGTGACATAAAAATTTTCGTAGTTTCCAGCACTGCTATAGCTTGAACTAGATCCTTGGAGATTTATGAGCATTACTTCGTCACCATATGCAATACCATTAGTACTTGATGCTGTAATTGTATTGGTGCTGAGAGCAGATACGGAATAACTGATGCCATCAGCATAAGTTCTGCCAGTATTGACATAAGTATTGATGTTTTGTGATCCACTGAAGGTTACAGCACCATCGTCGCCTGTGCCATAATCGGTGGTAGTACATATTGTTCCAAATGCATTTTTACCTGTAGCTGCCGCATATGTGTCGTTACAATCTGTGTTGTTGGCAACGTAAGCACTTGCATCACCAACACAGGTTTTATATGTCCCGGTACCATAACCATCACCATCAGCATCGATGTAACCAGCGACTCCTCTATATATAGAAGCATTATCGTCATTACAATCAGTGTTGTTATCAGCAACATAGTTTGTGTCGATTATTGATCCAGAGCAGATATTTGTGTTGATTGATCCGACACCATAACCATCACCGTCTTTATCGACGTAACCAGAGTATGTTTTCCATTTTGTGGCATTGTTTGGATTACAGTCACTTTGAGACATATCGGCTGCTAGACTGCGTCTTCTTCTACCTGAAGCAGTGGCATCATAAAAATCAAGACTGTCTGGACGGCCATCTGAGTCAGCGTCGAGCATGTATAGAGGAACACCAATTTTTATTTGTGAAAAATCTGAACCGATAGATACACTACCACCGTCTTGAATCTCGAGTGAGCCGACAACGAGAGTTGTTGGTGAGTTGGAAGATATTCCAGAAGGAATGGTAAAACTTTTACCTTCTGGAACAACGAGTTTAGCTGTGTTGGTGGTGGACTCTTCTGAGCTACCGGCATCATCAACACCATTAATACTACCGGGTGTAGCAATATAGCAACCAAGTGCGTCGTTGGTACTAACGGTATAGTTCCCAGACACAGGAACTCCGGTACAAAAACTCTCTGCATGTACTTGGCTAGCAGTAATCCATGAAGTAAAGCAAAGAGCGAGTAATAAAGGTATTATTTTTTTCATCTTATGGCGATGCCGACTTTGGACTGATTAATTGTATCTCCAGACTCGATTAAGAACCCCCATTTATGTAGGTGGGTATCGTTGGTTGTCCAGGAACCGGACCATGTTCCACTTAGGCTTGTTCCAGATGAAAGAGCAAGATCTCGAATCTCTGTTTTATTATCAGAGTAAACAGTAACTTTTACCCAGGAAATTGGTTTAGTGTGATTGGCAAAAATGGTTACTGTTTGTTTGATACCTTCTTTGGGATCGTGGGGATTAATGATGGCCTTAGTGATTTTTGGACCGTCGGTTTTTCCTTGAGAAATGCTGTAGATTTCTTCACCTTGTTTGATAGGAATGATTTTTTGGGTGGGTAGAGGAATCGTTGGTACTGTGGGAGTGTCGGTAAGTATTGGTGAAGGAGAGTTTGTAACCTTGGCGATAAATTGATTGGCAAATTGACTAACATAGTTTTGTGTTTTTGCTAACATGGTTGGGTTGAGAAGAAGAAAGATGAAAGCACTAGATGTAATTAAAAGGACAGTAATAAGAACAACAATACAGTAGGGAAATTGTTTATTTTCGTTTTCCATGGTTATATCTACAAACATTGTAGCGCAATATATATTGCAGTGCAAAGGAAGTATATTTTTGTAATTATTGTATTTGAAGTGTAAGATTTGTTATATAGTTTAAACAGATGAAAACTGAGATAGCAGTACGGAATGTGAACTTGCAAGGGGAGTTGAAAATACCTGTAGGAGCTAGTGTTTTAATTATTTTTGTCAGTGGTGGTGAAAGCAGCATAGTAGCAAGGCAAAATATTTTAATCGAGAAAGAGTTTTACAAATTTGGTTTTGCGACCTTGCTATTAAGATTTTTATCAGACGATGAGGGGAAAAGAGGATCGGTTGTTAAATGGGATATTGATGTATTAACCGAAAGATTGATTGGAGTAACAAGGTGGTGCATAGAACAAGATACTACGAAGTGTCTAAAAATTGGATACTTTGGAGCAAGTGTTGGTTCGGCGGTGGTTTTGTCGGCTGCGACATATTGGGGAACAAAAATTGGGGCGGTGGTATCGCGAGGAGGTAGGCCAGATTTAGTTATGGAGGAGCTTGATTTGATTGAAGCGCCAGTTATGCTGATTGTGGGAGGGGAGGATAGTGAGGGAATAAATATGAACAGGAAGGCTTATATAAAAATTGGTTGTACGAAGAAGTTGGAAATCGTGTCTGGAGCGACACATCTTTTTGAAGAGGATAATGCTATTGAAAAAGTAGCTGATATAGCCAAAAAATGGTTTGGTAGATTTCTTTTAGAAGATGGAGTGAAGTAAAGAATAACCTCCGTAAGATAGAATGATTGAGCCAAGAAGATTACTCAAAAAGGCAGTCCACAAGTAACGTGTGAGGGGAACATGATAAAAACCCCCGGTAAGGGATACTATTTTGCCGCCAAACTGAGGAATGAAACGCCCGAAAAAGAGAAACCAAACGGAGTCTGGAGAAAAATTACTGAGACCAAAAGGAAGCCTTTTTTTATTTTTTTCAAAATCAGTTATTTGACAAATACCTCGACCAATATAGTACTCAATAATTGAAGCGAGATTATTGCCCATCCAGGAAATTAGGATACCAATCCATGGTCCAAAAATCGCCCCGTTAAGTATCACGATTGGATCTGTAGGTATCGGTGTGGCGGAGAGAATTCCCATGAGAAGAATTGAAAGGAGGGGTCCTAAAATACCAGTAGAAGGGATAATTTTTTCGATGTTTTTGATATCATTTCGAAAAACGATGATGAGAGCTATGGGTAGACCGAAAGTGAGGAGAACAATGAAGATTTTTCGGATATTTTTAGAAATCTTTTTTATCATCAACAATTAATTATATATTTATACTTGAAGTTTTGGCGGTGAGACTTTTAAATGGGTATTTAAAAGGAAAGATAACACATTTATATTATGGTGTTGTTTTGTGCAATAATGAGTAAGTTAATAATAGTGAAGGATATGAAAAGACCTGCCAAAAAAAGAAAAGTTAATAAAGGAGTATTAGCTGCTATTGGAGCTACTGTTTTGGGTGTAGCTGCTGGAGCAACAGCAATGTTTCTTTCAAAAAAAGAAAATAGAGATGCTGTAAAGAAAACTGTTAGTTCAACGGTGAGAAAGGGAAAAATGGGGATGGCAAAAGCAAAGAGAAAGATTGTGGCTACCAAAAAGAAACTAATAAAAAAGTAAGAGAAGAATTAATATAAGAACTTGGGGTTCTAAATGAGCCCCATTTTTTTACCAACAATGGCAAATTGTTTGAGTCCGAAGTCGAGGTCTTTTTCGGTATGAGAAGCTGAGGGCATGACTCTGATGCGTGCCTTACCTTTGGGAACCATGGGAAAAACGATGGGGGTGGCAAAAACACCTTTTTTAAACAGTTCTTGACTTAAAGTTTTAGCAATGGATTCATCACCAATCATGACAGGGGTAATGGGTGTTTCTGAATAACCGGTGTCAAAACCTAATTTTTGAAAACCAAGATTGAGATATTTGGCATTTTGCCAGAGTTTATTGACTAGAGAGGGAGAGGTGGAAAGAATCTTGACGGACTCAAGTAGGGCGGCAGTGTCGGGGATGGAAAGACCTGTGGAGAATGAAAAGGGGCGAGCTTTTTGTTTGTAATACTCAATGAGTTTTTTGTTTCCAGCAATACAACCACCAATAATACCGAAAGCTTTTGATAGAGTGCCGACTTCAATATCGACTTGACCATGAAGATCAAAGTGATCAACGATACCACGACCTCCCTTGCCAATGACTCCTTCGCCATGAGCGTCATCGACCATGGTGACGGCGCCATATTTTTGGGCAAGTTTTACTATGCCTGGAAGTGGAGCAATATCACCGTCCATACTAAAGACACCGTCGGTAATTATTAAAATGATTTTTTCGGTGCCGTCTGAACGTTTTTCCTTTTGGAGATTGACAGCCTCTTTTAGCTTTTCTTCTAAACTGAGAAGATTGTTGTGGAGATAGATGAATTTGGTTTGAACTTGAGAAATTCTGACGGCATCGATGATTGAGGCATGATTTAGCTCATCACTAATAACAATGTCTTCTTTGTCGATCAGTGTTTGGACAGCGATAAGATTAGCAACGAAACCGCTTTGAACCAACATAACAGCCTCGGTTTTTTTGAATTTGGCAAGAGCAGTTTCGAGATTTTCATGAAGGATTGAGTTACCGGAGAGCGCACGGACGGCACCGGTACCGACACCATATTTTTCGATGGCTTTTATGGCAGCAAGACGAACTTTGGGGTTGGAAGCAAGACCGAGATAGTTGTTTGAGCAAAAGTTGAGTACTTTGTGATTATCGACTGTAAACCAAGCATCTTGAGGGGAGGAGACGGAACGGTATTTTTTGAGAGTACCGGAAGAGGTTAGATCGTCGACGATTTGATAGATTTTTTTGAGGCTATCTTTCATGGTTTAGTTTATCATGTTATGATGGTGATATATGTTACATAATGAGGGAGAGATTGATAGGTTGGTAAGAACTGTATTGGGGGTGATTATGCTTTTAGTGGGATATAGTGTTGGAACTGGGGTTTGGCAAGTTGCCTTGTATGTTTTGGGTGGAGTAATGGTGGTAACCGGTTTGACGGGATTTTGCGTAATATACAAAATACTGGGTATATCCACTAATAAAAAGTAAGGAAGAAAATCGTAAATGAGGTGAGGGTAAAATGAGAGTTTAGAGTATAAGAAATATATATAGAATCATGGCAAAAACAATACGGTAGATGGCGAAGACGGTGAAGTTGTGTTTGGCAACAAAAGAGGTAAAGGATTTTATTGCGATCATAGATGATAGAAAGGAAAAAATAGAACCTATACCGAGTAGTATGTATTCTTGTGTTGAAAAAGATAGTCCAGTTTTAAGCAGATCGTAACCACTAGCGGCAATCATGGTAGGAATAGCGAGTAGAAATGAAAACTCGACTGCTTGAACTCTTGTCATTCCTGAGAATAAACCACCAACAATTGAAGCTGCAGAACGGGATACTCCTGGAATCATTGAGAGAGACTGGAAGATGCCAATATATAAAAGATTGCGATAGTTTAAGTTTTTGATACTTTTTGTACCAGACTTGAGTTTTGGTAGATAGTCTACTATCAGTAGAGCAATACCACCTGCGAATAAAGCAATTACAGTTACGAGAGTGTTGTCAAGAAGAAATCCCTTAATGTATTTGTAAAAGGTAAGTCCAAGTATGCCAGTGGGAATAAAGGCGATGGTAATTTGTTTCCATAATTTTCTTGAATTGGTTATTTTTTTCCAGTACAAAAATACAACTGCAAGAATTGCCGATAGCTGAATTAAAATATTAAAACTTTTTGTAAATTCGGTGGTAGTGATGCCGAGAAGTTTTTGGGCGATAATTAGATGTCCGGTACTGGAAATGGGGAGAAACTCAGTTAGCCCTTCAACTATAGCGAGAATAATTGTTTGAGTGTAGGTCACAGACCTATTATATAGATTGGCTGAGACTGGTGTAACATTAATTTAATGTGTTTTTTTAAGAGAAAAAAAAGAGTTGGTTTGGTTTTGGGAAGCGGTGGAGCAAGAGGGTTGGCGCACATTGGGGTAATAAAAGCTTTGGTAAATAATAATATTCCGATTGATTTAATTGTAGGTTCTAGTTCGGGGGCGTTGATAGGTGGTTTGTTTGCTTCTTGGGGAGAGATTGGTGATTTAGAAAAAATGGCAAGAGGAATTACATATAAAGACATAGCTGAAGTTTTGATTGATCCTACTTGGAATGGAGGTTTAATTAAGGGGAATAAAACAATTGAGTATTTAAGAAATATTTTTGATGATAAAAAAATTGAAGATCTCAAGATTCCTTTTGCTGCGGTAGCAACTGATGTTAATACGGCGGAGACGGTAGTGTTTGATAGAGGAGATATGGTGACGGCAGTTAGGGCAAGCGTTTCTGTACCGTTAGTGTACTCACCAGTGCAGGTTAAAGGACGTTTGTTGGTAGATGGTGGTGTTTCTTGTCCGGTACCAGTAGAGATAGCAAAAAAAATGGGAGCTGAGGTAATAATTGCAGTAAATTTAGACGGCGTTTACTTTTCTGGAAATAATCATAAAGTGAGGTTGTTGAGTTCGACGATTGATGTTCTTAAAGATAGTTATTTTGCATTAAGATACAATTTGGCGAAGAAGGAAATGT
>DATIKJ010000006.1:0-46673 GCA_035477615.1 Spirochaetia bacterium
ACAATGTCTTGGAAAATAGTATGAATGTCGGGAGTGCCGTCAATAATTATTAAGTTTCCTTTTGCACGATATTTTTCTATGACCGGGAGAGTCTCTTTTTCGTAGATGTTTAGTCTTTCGTTTATTGCATCAAGTGTGTCGTCAGCTCGACCTTCGATCTGAGCTCTTTTCTGAAGCCGCTTAAGACTTTCATCTCGAGGAATTTCTAGTAGGATTACTTTGTCTATAGTGATATTTTTTTCGTTTAAAAAATAGTCTAAATACTCTGCCTGCCTGACATCACGAGGTGTGCCGTCGAGGATAAAGCCGTTTGATGCTTTCTCAATAGCTGGCTCCAAAAGACTAGTGATGGTTTCGAAAGGAACCAACTCACCGGCAGCTTGCACCTTTCCAATTAGAACTCCTTTTTCGGAACCACTAGCGGCTTCGGCACGAAGAAGGTCTCCTGAAGAAATATGTGCTAAGTGAAATTTTTCCGCAAGAAGTTTTGCTTGGGTACCTTTTCCGGATCCTTGGGGACCTAAGATAATTAGATTCATATTAATCTAGGAACTTGTCGTAACTGTACATGTAGAGTTGAGAATTAATCGTCTTCAAAATTTCGAGAACAACTGAGACGACGATAAGGATACTAGTGCCTCCCATAGCTAAAGAAGCAACGCCGGTGGAGTTGGAAATAATAGTGGGAAGGATGGCAATGAGGCCTAGGAAACTGGCGCCAACTAAAGTAATACGAGTTAAGACAAAGTTTAGATAGTCGATGGTGTTGGGACCAGGTCTTATACCAGGAATAAATGAACCAGAAGAACGGAGGTCTTTGGCAATTTTTTCGGGATTGAAAACAACAGCGGTATAGAAATAAGTGAAGGCAACAACAAGAACAAAATAAAGACCGTTGTAAAGAATAGAAGTAGGAGCAAGAAGACCACTAATGGTGTTTGCAATACTGGCAAGACCCGGCTGATTGACACCGGATAAGAATTGACTGAGCATTCCAGGAATAAGCATGAAGGAAACGGCAAAGATAATTGGAATAACACCAGCTTGATTGAGACGAAGAGGGAGATGACTGCTAGCGACGGCACCATAAGATGATGATCCTCCACGACGAGCTGATTGAATGGGAATTTCACGAACTGCTTCTCCAGTGCGAACAATGGCATAGACAGCAGCGATGGCAAAAAGAATGAAGATGATATAGGTGAAGATCTTGGTTTGATCTAGGGTGGCAATGGTTTGCATGACGTTTATGGGAATGCGAGTAACGATACCGACAAAAATAATTAAACTAATACCATTACCTAAACCATAGTCATTTAATTGTTCACCCAACCAAATGAGAAGTGAAGTGCCAGCAGCTAAAGTAAAGACGATAGAGGCAAGCTGAAGAGGATCGGCTGTGGTAGTGAGTCCTTGTTTCTGAAGAAGAAAAATAAGAGCAATACCTTGAAGGAAACAAAGAGGAATGGTGAGAAGTCTCGTATATTGATTAATTTTTTGACGACCATAGTCCCCCTCTTTTTTAAGAGCTTCAAGTTTGGGGACAACCATTCCAAGCATCTGGAAAATAATGGAAGCGTTGATGTATGGGTTAAGCCCAAGAGCCATGATGGAGAAATTTCCTAGAGTACCACCAGAGAAAATATCAAGTAGAGAAAGAAAAGCAGAAGAATCAAACAGTTGTTTGAGGGCTGATAGATTGATACCAGGAGCAGGAACATGAGCGACTAAACGAAAGATGGCGATAACAATGGCGGTAAAGATTAAACGACGACG
This sequence comes from Spirochaetia bacterium, assembly GCA_035477615.1. Lineage (GTDB taxonomy): Bacteria > Patescibacteriota > Microgenomatia > UBA1400 > MFAQ01 > UBA2277. Next base: position 1,777 of record DATIKJ010000006.1, read on the forward strand.
AAGCTCGGGAATCTTCATCAAGGCGCGCAAAGGAGCTAATAAATTATTCATTGGTTTTATTTTATCAGGTTAGGAAGGTGTTGCTTCTAGCTTTTGAGCAATTAGAACTATATTGTAAACAGAGTTTTCAGGAGTGTGTTCGAGAATAATGCCTGCCTTGGCGCAAGTAGCAAAAAGATTAACACCTAAAGCTTCCGGATTAAGAATAACTTCACCTAAAATATCTGGTCTTTGAGGAAGCTCTTCCTCTAGAAAGTGATGGAGTTCACTGCGAATATGTCCTTGCCAGTGGCGGGGATTTCTTAGGGCTCTTTCGGTCCAGTCTGGATGGATTTCTTTTTTCTTGGCTAGATATTCGGCAAAATTAAAGCGAATGGCGGCAATGTAGACTGATTTGGAATAAGTGTCGGGAAAATAGGGCACGTGGGGAGGACAACCTTTTTTATAGTTCCAGTTGGGGCAACCTTTGGAGTGTTTGTAGTATGGATCCAAACAATGAGCTTTCATGCGAGAATCACAGATAGCCTCAACAGGACCAATTAAGATTCTGCTTCTTTCAATGTGACTAATTTCTGTTTCGACTGACATTGGCGTGATTTTACACTAAGAAAAACAAAAAAGCCCCAAACTTGGGCATCTTTCAGTGTGAGATTGCCACTCTGCCTCATCGGCGGATCGCAATGACGGGATGGTGTGAGATCACCACGTCGTGAGTACACTCCTCGTGATGACAGACGAATTACTTGGAGAAGGTATATTTACCGCCGGCTTTTTCGATAGCTTTGATGGCACCAGCTGAGGCTGGAACGTTGATTTCAAGAGCTTTTTCGAGCTTGCCTGTAGCAATGATTTTGAAACCTCTTTTGGCCTCCTTATCACTGGTTTTGAAGGTTTTGGCGAGTAGGGCTGAGTCTATCACCGTTTTGTCGTCGAAATATTTGGAAAGGATATCAAAGTTAACAGTGATTGGCTGAAGCTTGATGACCTGGAATCTGTGCTTACCTTTGATGAAAGGAGTACGGCGAACAATAGGTAACTGACCACCTTCAAACCACAATGGGATAACTCCACGAGTTTTTTGGCCTTTTTGGCCACGACCAACGGTGTGACCGCCAACTCCAGAACCATATCCACGACCAAGGCGTTTTTTACTGGTTTTGACTGATTTGGGAAGATTTGAGAGATTCATATGTATTTTATTTGTATAGATTGCCACGCTACGCTCGCAATGACGTTTGTTAGGCTTTAAGTTCTTTTAAGAGTTTGTATTTCTTGGCGAGAGATTCGACTTGTTTGAGGGCTTTGAAGGTAGCTCTAGCGTTTGTGGTCTTGTTGTTTGAGCCGAGGGCTTTACAAACAATGTCGGTAACTCCTGCTGCCTCAACGACGGCACGAATAGAGGAACCGGCAATAATACCAGTACCTTTGGGGGCTGGACGGAAGAGGACTTTACTGGCACCGAATTTGGAAATGGTTTCGTAAGGGATAGTACCGTTCACTAATGGAACCTGAACTAGATCACGATTACTAAGACGAACTGCTTTTTTGATGGCATCAGCGACGTTGGGGGCTTTGGCTAGACCAAGACCAACTTTACCTTTTTTGTCACCAGTAACGACTAAGGCAGAGAATGAAACGTTGGTACCGCCTTGAGTTTTTTTGCTAACACGACGAATTTGGAGTACTTGTTCGAAACCATCGGATTGAGGACGATCTCCTCCTCGGCCACGATTGTTGTTTGAGTTATTTGAAGGATTCATATGATTTAGAATTTAATTCCTGATTCACGAACGGCTTCGGCTAAGGCTTTGACACGACCATGAAAACGGTAAGAACCGCGATCAAAGACAACGTTTTCGACTTTGGCTTCTTTGGCGACTTTGCCAAGTAGAGTGCCAACTTCGGTAGCTTGAGCAAGCTTGGTACCTTTGAAGTCTTTGAGGGTTTTTGAGGTAACAGCAGCTAAAACATGTCCATCTTGTCGAATAATTTGGGCGCCTATGTGCTGGTTTGAGCGAAGCACAGTGAGACGAGGAAGTATGGTTCCGGCTAAAAGCTTGGCACGTACTCGGTGCTGTCTTCTGGCCTTAGAGGAAGTGGTGTTTTGAATCATTTTTGTTAATAAATTAATTAAGCAGCGGTTTTGGTAGCGGTTTTGCCTTGTTTCTTGATAACAACTTCATCGGAGTAACGAATACCTTTGCCTTTGTAAGGTTCAGGTTTTTTAAGCTCACGAATGTTGGCGGCAACTTGACCGACTAGTTGTTTGTCGATACCGGAAATGTGAATTTTGTCTTGACCTTCGACAACGATGTTGACTCCAGGAACTTTTTTGAAGATAACGGGGTGACTGAAACCTAGTGAAAGTGATAATCCATCACCAGAAGCGGCTACACGATAACCGGTACCGAGAAGCTGAAGATGTTTTTCGAAACCTTCAGTAACTCCGGTGACACAGTTCTGGGCCAAACGACGAGCCAAGCCGTGAAGAGCACGGACTGAAGGAATATCGTTTTCGCGAGTGAAGTTTAGGATATTATCTGTCTGTTCGACGTTGATTCCAGCGGGAACAACAGATTCTAGAGTGCCTTTGGGGCCGGTGAATCTAAGTAGACCGTCGAGCTTTTCAACTTTGACTGTTTCAGGGAGATATAGTGGTTTGCGTCCTATGCGGCTCATATTTTTTTACCAAATTTGACAGATAACTTCACCGCCGAGATGTTTTTCTCGAGCAGTTTTTTGGGTCATTAGACCTTGAGATGTAGTGATGATCGTAGTACCGGCACCGGAGAGGGCTTGAGGGATTTTGTCGAAACCGGAGTAGATGCGGACACTGCCTTTACTGATACGTTTAATGCCAGTAACAGCAGGAAGATTTTTATCAAAATAACGAAGAGTAAGAATGAGTTTTTTTGATGGTTTGGTGTTTTCAACCGTGTAATCAACAATGAAGCCGTCAGCTTTTAGAAGCTTGGCGATTTCTTCACTAATGATAGTGTGTTTGGCAACGACAGTATCTTTTTTTGCTAGATAGCCGTTTCTTATAATGGTAATGAAGTCTGCGATTGTATCCATATTATTTTGACATTTTGTAGACGCCGGGAAGTTCGCCTTTTTGAGCTAGTTCTCTAAAACATAAGCGACATAATCCGAAGATGCGAATGACACCACGAGGTCTGCCACAGAGTTGACAACGATGATGGTCTCTCGTCGAGTGACCAACGAGTCTTTTTGATTTTTCGATTTTGCTTGTTTTAGCCATGTTTTAGCTTAGTTTTCGTCTTTAGTAAAAGGCATGCCGAGAGCAGTGAGAAGTAGTAGAGAAGATTTTGCGTCTTTAGCACTAGTGGAGATAGTAATTTCCAAGCCTTGAATCCTGCCTATTTTATCATATTCGACCTCAGGAAACACGATTTGTTCGGAAAGGCCTAAGGTGTAGTTACCTGATTTGTCGATAGTGGTCTTGGAGACACCCTGGAAGTCTTTGATACGAGGCAGAACAATGGAGGTTAGTTTCTGGAAAAAGTCGTACATACGGTTGCCTCTGAGAGTTACTTTGACTCCAACAACTTCACCCTCACGAAGGTTGAAGGCAGCAATGCTGTGTTTGGCTTTAGTTTCAACTGGAGTTTGACCGGTGATGGTCGCAATCCAGGCTTTGGTCTTGGTAAGAAGCTCTTTATCAGTCTTAAAGTCTTTGGAAGAGGTATTAATAGTGATTTTTTCCAGCTTAGGGGTCGCTTCGATCGAAGAAAGACCTAGCTCTTTTTGAAGAGAAGGGCGGATTGTTTTTAGATAGTTTTCTTTAAGAGTTTGTGTCATTTTTTCTTGGTTTCACTGATGATAACTTGACGACAAAGGTGACAGACTCTGACTTTGGGTGACTGACTGGCATCGAAACCGACGCGAGTAGCTTTGCCACAACTGGGACAGACGAGTGCGACTGAAGCAGTAGAGATAGCTCTTGGAAGAGTTACAATACTACCCGCCTCGTTACCTTTGGGCTTAATGTGTTTTTTATAGACATTGAGACCTTCGACTAAAACTTTTTGATCTTGAGGAAGAACTTTAAGGATTTTTCCTGTGCGACCTTTGTCTTTGCCGGCAGTGATTTTTACAGTGTCGTTGATTTTAAATTTAAACATTTTGTTTTTTTATTTTTTTGTTTTTAGATTGCTTCGTCGCTTCGCTCCTCGCAATGACGGGGTGGGTTAGACAACTTCTGGTGCTAATGAGGCAATCTTGGTAAAACCAGCGTCTTTGACTTCGCGGGCGATAGGTCCAAAGATACGGGTAGCAAGGGGTTGTTTACCGGCGATCGAGTCGATAATAACGACTGCGTTGTCATCAAAGCGAACATAGGTGCCATCTTTGCGGCCAGTTTCTTTGCGGCAACGAACAACGACTGCTTTGACGACTTGTTTGTCTTTTACAGTACCATTGGTGTCGGCACCTTCGACGGCAGCAGTAACTATGTCGCCAACGAAACCAAAGCGTCGATGAGAACCACCATGTACCAAAATTACTTTGACAAGTTTGGCACCGGAGTTGTCGGCAACATTGAGGACTGATCTTAGTTGAATCATAGAACTTTTGTTATTTGCCAGTGCTTGTTTTTGCTAATAGGTCGGGTTTCTTCGAGACGGACACTGTCGCCTTCTTTGGCTCCGATTTCGTTGTGAGTAGAATATGACTTGTTGACCTTAATACGTTTGAGATATTTGGGGTGAACTTTGAAGTGAACTACATCAACTACTGCAGTTTTGGTCATTTTGGCGCTTTTGACGGTTCCGATTAAATGTTTTTTCATATTATTTTGATTTTGATAGCAACTGAGCAATTTCAACCTTGGTTTTTTTGTGAGCGTTGGTGTTTTTTTCTTGACCAGCTTTGATCTTTAATTTGATATCAGATAACTTAATCTTTAACTCGTCTAGGGTTTGTGTAGTTGTTTCAATCTTTATTTTAGGCATTGTCTTTTTCTATAAATTTGGTTTTAACGGAGAGTTTGTGACTAGCAAGACGAATAGCTTCGGCGGCAACCTCACGACTGACACCTGAGAGTTCCATAAGGATCTGACCAGGTTTGACGACGGCAACATAAGCTGAAACGTCCGATTTTCCTGAACCCATACGGGCACCAGGAGTTTTCCAACCAATTGGCTTGTGAGGAAAAACTCTAAGGAAGAATTTACCGACACGTTTGGTGTGGTGAGTAATTGTACGACGAGCAGATTCAATTTCAGCAGCAGATACCCAACCACAAACTTCACTTTTTATACCAAATTCACCATAGGCTAAAAAGTTGCTTCTGGTGGCAACACCACCCATGGAACCTCGGAATTCTTTTCTATATTTGCGTCTTGATGGTTGTAGCATAGTCTTTGTAGTTTTTTAGATGACAATATCTCCGGTATATATCCAGACTTTAATACCAACGTAGCCTGAACGAGTTAGAGCTGGCTTTTCGACATAATCGATGTTGGCACGAAGAGTTTGGGTAGGGATACGACCCTGTTTGAATTTTTCAGTACGGGCAATCTCGGCTCCGTCAATACGACCAGCAAAGACGATTTTGACGCCTTTGGCACCAGCGGCCATTACTTTTTCGATAGCTTGATTGGCAGCACGACGGAAAGGATAACGGTGTTCAAGCTGGTTAGTAAGACGGTCGACAATAATACCAGCTGATAGTTCTGGATTTTTAATCTCCATTGGATGGAGATTAATTTTAATGGCGTTTTTAGCTTTGAGATCTATCTTGAGAAGTTTTTCGACGTCTTTTTTGAGTTGTTCGAGGGAAGAACCACCGCGACCGATAACGACACCGGGACGGGAAACATACATATAGATGTCAACAGTGTTGATACTACGCTTTATTTCGATGTTAGTAATCCCAGCAAGTTTTAATTTTTCTTCTAAAAAACGTCTAATGCTATTGTCTTCTAGAACAAACTTAGCATAGTTTTTGAAACTACTGAACCAAACGGATTTTGTGGGGAAGATGTATCCGGTTCTAAAAATGGTTGGGTTGACTTTTTTTCCCATGTTATTTAGTTTTTTTAGTGGTTTTAACGATTTTTTTGGAGGTTACTAGTTTCTTGGAGTCTGAGATTGCCACGTCGTTATCGCTCCTCGCAATGACGGGCGAAGACTTGACTTTGGGAGTAACTACTTTTGGAGTGCTAACTCTAAGATTGAGAGTTAAATGAGAAGAAATTCTCTCGTATGGTTTGGTTTTGCCACGTCCACCAATGTGAGCACGTTTTACTGTGCGACCTTTGGTAGCAAAAGCGGAGTCAATAATGAGAGAGTCTTGAGAAGCTTGTACTGTGGATACTGCATTTCCAATAGCTTGTTTGATGAGCTTGGAAATAGGGTCAGATGCTCTTTTCTGGATAACCGCAAGCTGTTTGATGGCGAGTAGTGCTGGACGTCCGACAATCGCCTTAAGAATAAGGTTAGTTTTGCGTGGAGAAGACAGTACATGACTGGCTCTGGCAACGATAAGGTTAGTGTTTTCTTTGTTAGTAGCCATATAGCTTTAGGTTTTGGTTAAGAGTCTCTTAACGATACGACCATGACCGCGGAAGTTTCTGGTAGCGGAGAATTCGCCTAAGCGGTGCCCAACCATATCTTCGGTAATAAAGACATCTTTGAAGACTTTACCGTTATGGACTAAAAAAGTATAACCAACAAACTCAGGAGGAATCTGTGAAGATCTAGCCCAAGTTTTGATGGGTTCTTTTTTACCAGAGTTTTTCATCTTCTCAATTTTGAGGATGAGCTTCTCGGCAACATATGGTCCTTTAATGGTACTTCTGGACATAATTAATGGTTATAGCGATGTTTAATAATTGATTTGTTACTGTATTTTTTCTTATTTCTGGTTCTTTTACCCATGGTTCTTTTACCCCAAGGAGATTTAGGTGATTTCATACCAACTCCAGAACGACCTTCTCCACCACCATGTGGGTGTGAGCGAGGATCTTGAGCTACTCCACGAACTTCTGGTCGGCGACCCATATGACGGGCACGACCGGCTTTACCAATGATTTCTTCTTTGTGGTGTTCGTTGGTAACGACGCCGATGGTAGCTTTGCAGGTGCCTTTGAAAACACGGATTTCACCTGAAGGAAGCTTAACTGAAACAAGCTCGCCTTCTTTAGATTGAACTGTGGCGGCATTACCGGCACTTCTGACCATTTGGGCACCTTTTCCAGGAGTGATTTCTAGATTATGAATCTGAACGCCAACAGGAATATTTTTTAAAGGTAAACAGTTACCGATTTTTATTTCGGCAGTTTCTCCTGAAATAATAACGTCTCCAACTTTGAGACCAATTGGAGCAATGATGTAGTCTTTAACACCATTTCCATAGACTAAAAGAGCGATATCGGCGGTACGATTTGGATCGTATTCGATAGAAGCCACTTTAGCGGTCAACGCAGTATTACGCTTCCAGTCAATATGACGGAGAAAGCGTGTTTCGCGACCACCTTGATGGCGAACTGTTATTTTACCAGAAAAATTACGACCTGACGATTTGGGATTTAATTTTCTTAAGTTTTTGGGTGCGGTTGATTTCATAAACTTTAGGACTTGGCGGTATTAAAAAGCTCTATTTTTTGACCTGCTTTAATTTTAACAATGGCTTTTTTACTGACAGGCTTGGTAACATGACGACCAGTTTTGCGGGATTTCTCAGCTCTGGCACCATGTTTGACGGTGTTGATACTTAAAACGTTAACTTTGAAAAGATCCTCAATCGCTTTTTTAATTTGATATTTACTGGAGTTTGGTGCAACGTTAAAAACGTATTTATCAAGAGCCGAAAGAGCATAACTTTTCTCGGTAACAACTGGACTAATGATGGTGTTTTGATGAATTAAAGGTGTAGACATAGTTATTTAGATTTTGCCATTAATACTGTTTTTAGTCTCTCGACGAGATGTGCATAAGCATTGGCAGTGATCATGAGTTTGGGGCTTTGAACCACTTTGTAGACATTGAGACGATCCGCAGAAAGAAGAATAACATTTTTTATGTTACTAATAGCCTGAAGAGTTTTTGGATCCTCATGAAAGTGAACTAAGCCAAGTTTGTCGGTACCGAGAGTTTTGACGGCTGATTTGGTGGAATTATCTTTGATGGCAGAAGTATCTAAAATATTAAGACGATCTTCTTTTTTGTAAAGAGAAAGGGCACCAAGAAGGGCTTTTAATTTCATCTTTTTGTTTAAAGATTTGGTGGCAAGCTTCATACCGCGAGGACCGAAAACAACTCCACCGCCAACAAATATTGGAGCAGACTTGGCACCATGACGGGCATTACCAGTTCCTTTTTGTTTGTAGACTTTCTTTTTGGTAGCAGTAATCTCTCCGCGAGTTTTAACTTTGGAAATACCTGCATGAGAGTTCTCCTGATAAATGTAGATTGCTTGAGCAAGAAGAGCGGGAGAGATTTCGTGATTGAAAACCGAAAGATCCGGTTGGCTTATGGTTTGAACTTTTTTAGTAGCCATAGTTTATAAAATAGTGATCTTGGTAACAGCACCACGACAGCCAGGAACGGCACCGGTGATTTGGAGAATGCCTGTGGTTGAATCAAATGAATGGATTTTCAAGTTTTCGATGGTGACATTGACGTCGCCCATGCGACCGGCCATGTGTTTGCCTTTTACTACTCTACCTGGAGTAGTACCTCGACCAATGGAACCCGGAGCACGACCTCTGTCTGACTGACCATGAGTACGTGGACCACCAGCAAAGTTCCAGCGTTTCATAACACCAGAGGTACCTTTACCTTTGGAGGTTGCGGTAACATTGATTACAGAACCAGGAACTAAAATTTCGGCAAGATTGTAGTCAGTTAATTCCTCAGTCTCGACTTCACGAATTATTCGGGGGGTGTTTTCTTGGCCAGTTTTTTTGAGAAAACCTGCTAGAGGTTTGTTTGCTTTCTTTTTGATCCCAATACCCATGACTGAGGCGGTGTATCCGTCTTTGTCAGTAGTTTTTGAAGAGATGAGCACATGAGGATCTACCGTGAGGACGGTCAAGAGGATCCGCTTACCTTCGACGAAGGTCTGAGTCATACTCTGTTTGGTTGCGTATACTTGTTTGTTCATTTTTTATTAATTTTTTGTTTTTCACCATATTTTCATTGCTCGTTGCTCTAGCAATAAAAATTGCCCCCGATTTTTCGGGAAAACCGAAAAATGGGAAAGGGAGTATTAGTTATTTAAAGATAGCGACATTTAAGTTACATTTTGATCTCGATACCAACACCAGCAGGAAGATCAAGGTGTTGTAATGAGTCAATAGTCTTGTTGGTAGGATTTACGATATCGATGAGTCTCTTGTGAGTGAGAATAGCGAACTGTTCACGAGCATCTTTATCTGTGTGAGGAGAAGAAGTAACGACAATAACTTTCTTCTTGGTAGGTAGTGGTACAGGACCAACCACTTGGGCGCCTGAGACTAAAGCGGCTTGAATGATTTTCTTAGCTGCTTCATCGATAACACGATGATCAAAAGACTTTAGTTTGACGCGGATACGTGGTTGGTCTGTCATGTTCAAGAAGATTAAATGTGCGGTTAATTGATGTCTTAGGCAACGACCTTGGTAATTACACCAGCGCCAACAGTGAGACCACCCTCGCGAATTGCGAAGTTTTGCCCATCAGACATAGCAATTGGCTGGATAAGTTCTACAGTCATTTTGGCGTTGTCGCCAGGCATAATCATCTCGACACCTTCTGGGAGTTTGACTTCTCCGGTAACATCAGTGGTTCGAATAAAGAACTGAGGTTTGTAGCCAGTAAACATAGGAGTGTGGCGACCACCCTCATCTTTGCCTAGGATATAAGCCTCGGCTTCGAACTTGGTGTGAGGAGTAATGGAACCAGGTTTGGCTAAAACTTGACCTCTTTGGACATCTTCTTTTTCGATACCTCTTAAAAGAAGACCTACATTATCACCTGATTGACCTTGTTCAAGCTGTTGATGGAACATTTCTACTCCAGTAACAACTGATTTTGTTGTGTCTTTGATACCAACAATTTCAACTTCATCACCGATTTTGATGATACCTGTACTGATACGACCAGTAACGACTGTACCACGACCTTTAATGGAGAAAACATCTTCAACAGGCATAAGGAAAGGTTTATCGAGTTCGCGAACTGGAGTAGGAATCCAAGTGTCGATTGTGTCCATGAGTTTCATGATGTCAGCTTGAGCTTCTTTGTCTCCTTCGAGAGCCTTGAGAGCAGAAACACGTACTATTGGAGTGTCTTCTTCGAAGTGATTTTTAACTAGGAGCTCTTTTATTTCCATTTCGACTAGTTCGAGAAGTTCGGGATCAGAAACAGCATCACATTTGTTGAGAGCGACAACTAAGCGAGGAACATTAACCTGGTGAGCCAAGAGTAAGTGCTCTTTGGTTTGAGGCATAGGACCGTCTGTAGCAGCGACAACTAAAATGGCACCATCCATCTGAGCAGCACCGGTGATCATGTTTTTGATGTAGTCTCGGTGACCAGGACAGTCGATGTGGGCATAGTGACGAGTTGCTGTTTCGTAAGGGACATGAGAAATGTTGATGGTAACTCCACGCTCTCTCTCTTCGGGAGATTTATCAATCTGATCAAAAGGAAGAGCTTCAGCTAGTCCTTGAGAAGCTAAGGTAGTAGTAATTGCGGCAGTTAATGTGGTTTTACCGTGGTCAACGTGACCGATAGTACCAATATTAACGTGGGGTTTGGTTCTTGCGTATGTAGCCATTTTTATTAATTTTTTTTAATTATTTATAATATGTGTTTTAAGCCTATTTATTTTAGCAGATTTTACCTTATTATGCGGGATTTTTCAATAACTTGGCAGCAATACTGTTTGGAAGTTCTTGATAATGACTTGGTTCCATGTAGTATGAGGCACGACCAGCGGTAAGCGAGCGGATTGCAGTAGCATAAGCCGAAAGCTCGGAAAGAGGCACGGTAGCTGTAATGACACGAGCATTTCCTCTTTGGGCAGTGCCACCAATTTGAGCACGTCTAGCCGAAAGATCGCCAATAATGTCGCCCATATTTCCTTCTGGGGTTGTGACTTCGACTTTCATAATTGGTTCAAGAATGACTGGTCCTGCTTGTTTGGCTGCATCTTGCAGAGCCATACTACCGGCGATTTTGAATGACATTTCTGAAGAGTCGACTTCGTGGAAACTTCCATCTACAACAGCAACGTCAAGATCGACCATGGAAAAACCGGCGATAATACCGTTGTCTAAAGCTTCACGAACGCCTTTTTCAATTGGACTGATGAATTCACGAGGAATGGTGCCACCAACAATCTTGTTGGTAAAAGTAAAACCTTCACCACGAGGTTTGGGGGTGACGATTAAAATACAGTGACCATATTGACCACGCCCACCTGATTGACGAATGTATTTACCTTCACCTTTTGCTTCTTTGGTAATGGTTTCGCGGTAAGCTACTTGAGGTGCACCAGTTGTGGCATCAACTTTGAATTCACGACGAAGACGGTCAACTAAAATTTCTAGGTGAAGTTCTCCCATACCTGCGATGACGGTCTGACCGGTTTCCAGGTTGGTTTTAATTTTAAAAGTAGGGTCTTCTTCGGCCAAACGACCCAGAGCAATATCAAGTTTTTCTTGGTCAGCCTTGGTTTTTGGTTCTATCGCAAGAGATATAACTGGATCCGGAAAGTCAATAGATTCGAGAATAATGGGATGGCCTTCATCACAGAGAGTGTCACCTGTTTTGGTTGCTTTTAGACCAACAATGCCGACGATTTCACCAGCTTTGGCTTCTTGAATTTCTTCACGGGTGTTGGCGTGCATTAAAAGTAAGCGACCAAGACGTTCACGTTCGGATTTGCTAGCGTTGAAAACATAGGAACCAGCGGAAATTTTGCCGGAGTAAAGACGGACATAGGTAACTTTTCCAACGTGGGGATCGGCTTGAATTTTGAATGCAAGACCAACGAAGTTTTCGTCGGGGCTTGGTTTTCTGGTTTCAACTTCACCAGTTTTTGGATTAGTGCCTTCGGTGTCGACGATATCGAGAGGTGAAGGAAGAAAGTCGACAACTGCATCAAGAAGAGGTTGAACACCTTTGTTGCGAAGTGACGAACCAGGGAAAACGGGAACAATTTCATTAGCTATAGTGGCTTTACGAAGAGCGGTCTTGAGATCTGACATATTAGGTTCATCACCGTTTAGATATTTCTCCATTAAGACTTCGTCTGTTTCAACGATTGATTCGATCAGTTTGCCTCTTTCTAATTCACACTCGGCTTGCATGTCTGATGGGAAACCATCAGTGACGTCATATTTGGCGCCGGTTTCATCTCCTTGCCAGATAATTGTTTTTTTCTCAAGAAGCATAGCAATACCTTTGAAAGTATTTTCTACACCAACAGGAAGAGCAAGAATACCTGTTTTGGCACCGAGTTTTTCATGGACATCTTTGATGGTAGCCATAAAATCGGCTCCTAAAACATCCATTTTGTTAACAAGAGCGATACGAGGAACTTTGTATTTGTCGGCTTGGCGCCAGACAGTTTCGGTTTGAGATTGCACACCACTACCGGCATCAAGAACGATAATACCGCCATCGAGAACACGAAGAGAACGTTCTACTTCAGCGGTGAAGTCGACGTGGCCTGGAGTATCAATGATGTTGAAACGACATTCGTCTTTAATATTGGCATCAGTTAATACTGGTGTCCAAAAAGCGGTTGTGGCAGCAGAAACAATGGTAATACCACGCTCACGTTCTTGATCCATCCAGTCCATTTGTGTATCACCTTCATCAATATCACCAATTTTGTAGGTTTTACCGGTATAAAAAAGAATACGTTCGGTAGTAGTCGTTTTGCCAGCATCGATATGGGCAATAACTCCAATGTTTCTTACACGTTCTAATGGGACTTGTTTTGAGACGGGTGCGGCCATACTTTTTGTAGTTTTTGTTTATTATTTATTTTGACAAAAGAAACCTGTCCTTTTTGAGACATAATTTCACGAGCTTAATTTTACCACAACTCCTATAACAATGAGTGGAGAGTGGAGCAGATTTCATAAAAAACCTTCCATTTAATTGGAAGGTTTATACAAAAATCGATGGGTCAGATATCCCAAAATAAAAATTAGAGATGAAGTGGCAAGAGCCAAAAGGATTAGTGGAGTATTTTTTAATAGCTCAAGACCAATTATTGGAAGAAAAATTGGTATGAAGCCTACAAAACTATGATAGTCCAGAAGCCCGACTACACCACCAAAACCACCAATTAGGCTCAAAAATAGATAATAGACAAAGATTTCTTTTTTATTTTTGGCATAGTGATGAACTATAAGAAAGTTGACAAACAAAGTACAGACAAGCCCAATAAAGGCAATACTACCAAAAACAAGGACTGAAGCTAAGTTAGAAAAAATAATGTGCTTCATCTCAAAAAAAGCATAAGTACTATTTGGGATGAAGAGGATAAAGAAATAAACGAGAATAATATTCCAAAAAGACATATGTCTGCCAATTTGAGGTAGATGCTTATTTTTTTTTAAAATTAGGAACAAAATAATCGGATATAAACTTAATAGGAGGTCTAAGAATAGTCCTCCAGGGAAAATAGCATGATTCTGGAAAATGTACACTTATCCTCCTCTGTTAAGGTTCCATTTTGGGAGATTGTCTCACAATAATAAACGACCGTCAATTAAGGAGTTTTATCTTCTGTTATGGGAGCGAGAGTGGCGATCTGACCTGCTTGGTCTTTTTTCCCTGCCTTTATGCCGACTATTTCCTTGATATATAAGTTCGGGTGCTATATCTTTTAGCCAGTCTCTTTTGACTTCGAGACAGTTACAGGCATAGGCTTTGCCATAGGGATTAATGAAAATTTCACTGGCAATAATATATGAGCCGGCTGATGGAAGATTGTTGAACATCATAGAACTGGGATGGATACCGATATTGTTTTTGGTGCCATCGACTTTGCACAAGCCTGATTTACCGCAGTTTTTCATTAAGTTGCCCATGAATCCGGCAGCAATGGCTTTGTGGATAGCGTCTTTTTTGATTTTTGGCTTTTCGTTTGGGTCGACATTTATGCCATGGCTTGCCAAAACATCCAAAATATCTAGACGAACATTTTTGGCTTCTTCGAGAACTTTCTCATTGAGATAATTTCGCTTGGCCCACTCACTGTCGTAACCACTGGCGGCATAAGCTTTCCAAATATTTAAGAAAACAGTAAAGTCCGAGTCGGTGTTTTTCTTAAATTGAGAGTGTGCCCTGTCGGCTAGAATTTCTTCATCTCGCTCTGAGGGTCGGAGAAAAACTTTTTTACCATCGAGAAATGAGGCAATAATCACGATTTCATTTACACAGTCGATTTCTGGTCTGAGAGCTTCGATGATCATGCGACCAAGACAGGGTTCAACAGCCAGCTCAACCATCCAATCACCAATTTCTGTAATCTCGCCATGGTGGTCCAATGCCCCAAGAGAGGTGAGGAGATCAACGGCGTGAACAAGAGCTTTTTTGCCTGGATGATCTAGAAAATCAAAGTCGTTGACATTTTCGATGCCGACTTTTTTCATGGCTAAAACAACTTGTGAAAGATTGGAGCGCTGAATTTCTGGAGTTTGATATTGTGGACGTCTTCTAAGACTTTCTTCGGTGTACAAACGGTAACAGAAGCCTGGGGCTGTACGACCAGCTCTTCCCTTGCGTTGATCGAGACCACTAATGGCATGTTCTGTTAGAACGAGTTGTTCAATGCCACTTCTGGGATCAAACTGGGTCTGTTTGATAAGACCAGAGTCAATAACATGAATAACACCGTCGATGGTTATCGACGTCTCGGCAATATTGGTGGCGACGATAATTTTTCTTTTGGACGAGGAGATAAGTATCTTGTCTTGATCTTCGGGAGACATTTCAGCATGAAGAGGCATAATCTCAACATCTTTTTGATTTATGATGCCTAAAATATTATCGATGGTGTCGGAAATTTCCTTTTTACCTGGCATAAAAATGAGAATGTCGCCAGCAAGATGATTATCTATAATACCCTTGACTTTTTCGGCGGCGCCTTTGGTGAAGTCGTAGTTGAAGGGTGTTTCATCTTCGTAAAATACTTCGACGGGGTACATTTTGCCAGGAATCTCAATGGAGTTGTTTTTGTCGCCGTAACTGATGTAATCGGCAAATTTGTTTCTTTCGATGGTGGCTGAGGTAACAATGATACGAATTGGATCAACGTTTACCAGATTGCGTCGTTTGTTGACATCTTTAAGAAGTCCGAGACAAAGCACTATATTTGTACTTTGTTCGTGAGCTTCATCAACCATCACGATAGAGTAATCAAGGAGAAGTGGATCAAATTGAATTTTGCGCAAAAGAATACCATCTGTCATAAAAGTAATGTCTGTTTCATCAGTAGTGATGTCTTCAAAGCGAATATGATAACCAACTTTCTCGCCAACAGGATACTGCATCATAGAAGAAACGCGACTAGTGACACTCTTGGTGGCGAGTTTTCGAGGCTGAGTAACAGCGATAGTACCAGAAAGACTAAGCTCATTTTTCATCTCGAGTAAGAGGGGTGGCAAGCAGGTAGTTTTACCTGAACCAGTTTCACCTATAAGAACAAAATTGGGATGCTGCCTGATTTCTTGGCGAAGAGAGTGGCGGAGATTGGCCACAGGAAGCTGATCTAGATTTTCTAGAGCATACTCCGACGAACATATTTGACGATCTATTTCAGCTTTCATTTTGATGAGTTAGGTTAACACAGTAAGGAGAAATAAAATTGCGCCCTTTTAGAGAGCGCTTATAAATATTATTCTGGTTCGGAGGCAGGAGGAGGAGCATCAACTGGATTGCGTTTAAACATTTCAGGAATCGTGTATTGTTTTTTACTATCAGTTTGTGGCAGTGAAGATTGATTTGCCTGGATTGGCTTTAGACCGCAGTCTTTTGTAGCTTCATTCCACATTTGGCAATAAGATTCTTTGCAGTCTGCCTCTCTTGAACCTGATCCATCATTAAGTGGTCTTAATAAATTACAAGGAACCGTGTCTATTTTTGAAGTTGCAAAAGCAATTACCCATAGCGGACATTGTTTAGCCATTTTTCTCCTTAAGGTACAAGATTTTTGGATATTATAACAAAAAACCTCCTGGAGGAGGCTTTTTGCTTGATTTAATAATCAATTTACCATCTAAAGTGAGCAAAGGCTTTGTTGGCCTCGGCCATTTTGTGGGTATCAAGCTTTTTCTTGATAGCAGCACCGGTGTTTTCATGAGCTTCCATGATTTCAGCGGCGATTTTGTCGGCTAGGGTTCTGGTTGGATTGTTGGATCTGGCTTTAGCAGCGTTTAGGACCCAACGAATTGCTAAAGAATCACGACGTTCAGGACGAATGGGAGTAGGAACTTGGTAAGAGGCACCACCAACGCGACGAGAACGAACTTCAATAGTAGGCTTAACATTTTCCATTGCTTCAGTAAGATACTCAAGGCCATCTTTGCCAGATTGCTCGGCGATAAGGTCAATAGCGGTGTAAATCTGTTTGGCAGCAATGGATTTTTTACCTTCAATCATGCAACCATTAATGATTTTGGACACCAACTCACTTCCATAAATTGGATCGAACTGGATTTTTTTGGCGGGGGTTTTCTTTGATCTCATATTTTGTTTTTTTGTTTTTTATCCCTTCGTTAGGATTCAAACGAAGGGATGATGATTACATCATTTGGCTGATGGACGTTTGGTGCCGTATTTACTACGACTGGTGCGGCGTTTTTCAATACCACCAGTGTCTAGTTTACCCCTTATGATGTGATACTTGACACCGGGTAAGTCACGGACACGACCACCACGGATCATAACGATACTGTGTTCAGCCAAGTTGTGGCCTTCACCCATGATGTAGGCAGTGACTTCTTGTTTGTTTGAGAGTCTGACACGAGCAATTTTACGAAGAGCGGAGTTTGGCTTTTTGGGAGTCATGGTTCTAACCTGAAGACAGACACCGGCTTTTTGGGGAGACTGAGTCTCGACCATACGTCGTTTGATAGAGTTAAAACTCTTACGAAGAGCTGTGGTTTTCACCTTGGTAGCTGCACTATGGCGGCCGTGTTTTATTAGTTGATTAGTTGTAGGCATAATTTCAGATGTGTATTTTATCAGATATTTTCTATTCGTGCTCTAAGCTTACTGGTTGGAACTAAGCGACCAATAATTACGTTTTCTTTCATACCAATTAAATGATCAATCTTGCCTTGAACTGCAGCGTCGGTAAGGACACTCGTTGTATCTTGGAAAGAAGCAGCAGAAAGCCAAGAATCAGTATGTAGAGCAGCTCTTATAGCGCCAAGAATAAGGTTAGTAGCTGTTGCAGGCTCTCCTCCTTGAGCGATGACGGCTTCATTGGCCATTTCGTAGGCGCCACGACTAATAACGTCTCCAGCAACAAGGGCGGTGTCACCGACCGAGTCGATTCTCACATAGTCACACATCTTACGAAGGATAACTTCAAAGTGTTTGTCGTGAATACTGATACCCTGAGACTCGTAGATTGACTGAATTTCGCCAATGAGGTAGTTTTGAGTAGCTCTAAGACCCTTGATCTTAAGAAGCTGTTTGATATCAACTCCACCTGACGCTAACTGAGTACCAACGGAGATGAGATCGCCATCGGCAACCTTGAGAGACATGGCAAGAGGAATAAGATATTCCTTGCGATCTTCTTTGGCTTTACTGCCAGGAGTTACAATCACAAGATTACCGTTTTCCGTTTCGACAACTTTAACTTTGCCGGAAACTTCAGCAATGGGAGCTACTAGTTTGGGTGTACGAACTTCCAAAAGTTCAGTAACACGAGGAAGACCTTGGGTAACGTCGACACCAGCAGCGCCTCCTGAGTGTTTGGTACGCATAGTAAGCTGTGTTCCTGGCTCACCAATGGACTGGGCGGCGATAACACCGACCGGGTCACCAACAATGGCAAGAGTATTGGTTGCAGTATTGTGTCCGTAACACTTGGCACAGAGACCAAAACGAAGTTTACAGGTAATGGGAGATCTTACTTCGACTTCTTTGACACCAGCGTTTTCAATAGCAGTTGCGAGTTCTTCAGTAATAAGTTCGCCAGCATCAACCAAAACTTTTTTAGTTTCTGGAGAAATTACTTTTTTAACCACAAATCGGTGAACGATACGTTTGGCAAAAATTTTACCTCTTTCTTCGGCAGAGATGGTAATAAATTCGTCGGTGCCACAGTCTTCGGCACGAATAATGGCATCGTGACTGACATCAACTAAACGACGAGTTAAGTAACCAGCATCAGCAGTACGAAGAGCAGTGTCTGTTAAACCTTTTCTGGAACCTCTAATAGAAGTAACATACTCGAAGATACTTAAACCCTCGCGGAAGTTACCTTTGATTGGAAGTTCAATTAAGTTACCGAGAGGATCAGCAATAAGTCCACGCATGGCAGAGAGCTGTTCAATAGAGTTTTTTGTAACACGACCGGAAGCGGAGTCGATAACAAGACGAATTGGGTTGGTCTTGGAGAATGTAGCCCAGGTTTTTTCGGCAAGTTCGGAGGCTGTTTCGCGCCACATATTTATAGTAAGTTTGCTTCTTTCACTGTTGGTAATGAGACCGAGTTTGTAGTTTTCTTCAATTTCTTCGGCTTTTTTGTTTCCAGTGGCGATGAGTTTAGATTTTTCTGGATAAACTTCATTATCGGAGATAGCGAAAGAGAAACTACTAATGGTGGCGTATTCAAAACCAATGTTTTTAACGGCATCAATTAGTTTGACAACACGTTTGGTGTCGCAAGTCTTGATAGCGCGAGTAAAGAAGGCAGAGATTTCTTTTCCAGTGAAACTCTTGTTTTGGAACTCCCAAGCTTTGGGAAGAATCTGGCTAAAGATAATACGACCGACAGTGGTGTTGGTCATTTCCATCTTTTCTGGATCCAAACGGACATCAATTGGTTGACGAACTTCAATAATCTTGTTTTGGTAGGCAGTGATAGCTTCGGATTTACTGCCAAAAGGATATTTGTAGGGTGTAAGAGTGTCGTCGACTGAAGTTAAGTAATAAACACCAACTGCCATTTCTTTACGTGAAGGAATGTTGACACTTTGCCCAGATGATGGTTTGAGAAGGTTGAACTGAGGTAACATGAATTTCTTGGCTTCGCGAATTGCTTTTTTGGTTAGTGGAACATGAACAGCCATTTGATCTCCATCGAAGTCAGCGTTGAAACCTTCACAGACAACAGGATGAAGACGAATAGCAGAACCATCGACAAGAACCGGAAGGAAAGCGAGGATGGAAAGTTTGTGAAGTGTAGGAGCACGGTTTAAAAGAATGGGGTGTTTTTTGGTAATTCTTTCCAAAATATCAAAAACTTCCGGCTGACGCTTTTCGATAAGAGTTTTTGCAGCTTTAACGTTTGGAGCAAGATCCTGTTTGATGATCTCATGAAGAACGAAAGGCTTGAACATTTCAAGAGCCATGTCTTTAGGAAGACCACATTGATTTAACTTAAGTTCTGGTCCGACGATAATAACGGAACGACCGGAGTAGTCAACACGTTTTCCAAGAAGATTCTGACGGAAACGACCTTGTTTTCCACGAAGCATGTCGGAAAGAGATTTGAGGGTTTTACCGGTTCTAGATCTTCGAGTGGAGCGAGCTTGAGAAGAGTCAATTAATGAATCAACTGCTTCTTGAAGCATGCGTTTTTCGTTTCTTAAAATAATCTCAGGAGCACCAAGATCAATAAGATGTTTCAAACGATTATTACGGTTTATAACACGGCGATACAAATCGTTTAAATCGGAGGCCGCGAAACGACCACCTGAGAGTTGAACCATAGGACGAAGATCTGGAGGAATAACTGGAAGAACATCAAGAACCATCCATTCAGGTTTAACTTTTGAGTCTAGTAAGCCTTTGACGATTTGAAGACGTTTAGTAGCACGTATACGTTTAGCTTCAGAGTTGCTATTGGAGTCTTCTTTGAGTTTGACTGCAAGTTCTTCTAGATTTACGTTTTTAAGTGCCTCAAGAATAGCTTCGGAACCCATTCCAGCTGTCATCCAATCAACAAGATTGTAATCTGCTAATTTGGCGTATTCAGAGTCGGAAAGAAGAGAGTTAACTTGGATTTTTTCAATAATTACGGCTAGCTTATTGTAGATTTCCTCAGTAAAAGCTAATTCGACGACCATTTGCTCACGAAGAGATGCAATTTTTTGTTTTGCTTCGACCTTAAGATCTTCCGATTTTATTTCGACTTCATCCTTGGCTTTGGATTTTTTCTTAACCTCAGCAAGTTCTTTTTGACCTTCCTTTTTGATTTCTTCAATTTGGTTATCAAAACTTGTACGAACTTCCTCTAACTTGGCTTCTTTTTGAGTATTGATATTCTTTTGAGCTTCTTCTCTTTTTTCTTCATCAACTGACATAATGAGGAATTTGGAGAAATATATTACTGAGGTAAGAGCTTTTGGAGAGATATCAAGAAGAAGAGATAGTTTGGATGGAGCTCCTTTAAAAAACCAAACATGAGCAACTGGTGCTGCAAGGTTGATGTGACCCATGCGCTCACGACGGACACGACTTAGAGTTACTTCAACACCACATTTATCACAGACAATACCTTTGAAACGTACTCTTTTGTATTTTCCACAGTAGCATTCCCAGTCTTTGACAGGTCCAAAAATTCTTTCGCAGAAAAGTCCATCTTTTTCTGGTTTTTGAGTACGATAATTTATTGTTTCTGGCTTGGTAACCAAACCGTGAGACCATTTTTTTATATCGTCTGGACTAGCTAGCCTTATTTGTAATCCGGAGAAATCGACAATGTTGTTCATATGGTTTAATTATTTTCTTCTTCATTAGTAACACCCGCTTCAGCAGCTTCTTCAGACACTTCATTTTGAGTTTCTTCGGATTCTTCTTCATCTTCAAAAGTAGCTGCCTGAAGTTCTTCGCTCATAGCTGTGGCTTCGGTGATCTCAGCAGCAACATCAGGTTTGATGGAGACTGCCTCTTCTTCAACTACTTCAACAGAGCCTGTGGGAACGATAGCAAGACAGAGTGAGTTAAGTTCTTTCATAAGAACTTTAAAGGACTCTGGAACTGAAGACATTGGAATAGTTTCCCCTTTTACTATGGACTCGAAGGCTTTGGACCGTCCAACGACGTCGTCTGATTTAATGGTAAGCATTTCTTGTAAAGAGTAGGCAGCTTTGTGCGCTTCAAGTGCCCAGACTTCCATTTCTCCCAAACGCTGTCCACCCATTTGTGCTTTACCTCCGAGAGGCTGCTGGGTAACTAGACTGTAAGGTCCAATACTACGCGCATGGGTCTTGTCTTCAACCATGTGGTTGAGTTTGATGATATAGGTGACACCGATAGCTGTTTCTTCTTCGAAAGGCTCTCCAGAACGACCATCATATAACTGAACTTTTCCTGTAATTGGCAAGTCGGCTTCTCTGAGAGCACTGGCGATCTTTTCTTCGGATACATTTTCGAAAACTGGAACAGAGTAACGTTTTCCAAGTTTGCTTCCTGCAAAACCAAGTTGAGCTTCAAGAAGTTGACCTAAGTTCATACGAGCAAGAACCGAAAGTGGTGAGATAATGATATCAACTGGTGTACCATCGGCCATGTGAGGCATGTCGGCAGAAGAAACGATCTTACTGATAACACCTTTGTTTCCATGACGTCCAGCGACTTTATCACCGACAGTGATTTTCCTTAACTGGGCTACTTTTATCTTGATTTGCTTGATGACACCAGCATCTAGTTCATCTCCGTCATCGCGATTTAGGATCCGGACTGAGATAACAACGCCTTGTTCACCATGAGGCATACGAAGAGAGGTGTCCCTAACCTCACGAGCTTTTTCTCCAAAGATGGCGCGAAGAAGTCTTTCTTCGGCAGTAAGTTCGGTTTCACCTTTTGGAGCGATTTTTCCTATAAGGATATCGTTTGGTCCAACAACGGAGCCTATGGCAATAATACCTTCTTGATCGAGATTTCTTAGATCTGTTTCAGCAACGTTGGGAATATCTCGAGTTAGTTCTTCGGGTCCAAGCTTTGTATCCATGACATCACAAGTGTGTTCGTGAATATGTACTGAGGACAGAAGGTCTTTTACCACACAACGATCGGAAACAACGATAGCATCTTCATAGCCCAAACCTTCAAAAGCAGCATAAGCAATTAAAAGGTTTTGACCAAGAGCTAGTTCACCGTTTTCAGCGGATGGACCATTGATAATGACGTCACCCTTTTTAATTTTGTCTCCAAGATCCACTAAGGGATGTTGATTGTAAGAGGTGTCTTGAGAAGAGTTGTGATATTTACGAATGTTGTAAGTAACAATGTCACGGTTTACTTCAACAAAACCGTAGTCAAATGGAGATATTTCAGCGGCGGCTGTTTTAGCATCAGCGTCATTGAGTTTTAGAGAAATATGTTCGGCATCGACAGAAACAACTTCTCCATTGAATTGGGATTTTACAGACCAGCCCATACTTTGAGCAACAACGTTTTCCATACCAGTACCAACAATAGGAGCAGATGGTTTAACTAGGGGAAGAGCCTGAGTAAGATGATGAGTACCCATCAGTGCACGAGTACCTTCGTCTTGTTGAATAAAGGGAATAAGAGAGGCGGAAGTACCAAGAACTTGGCGAGGAACAACATCTATATATTGGATCATGTCAACATCTACCTCAATGTATTTTCCTTGGTAGCGAGCAGGAACCCATTCTTGGGTAATGACATCTCCATCACGTTCGATTCCAGCATGAGTGATATAAGCATCTTCTTCATCATCGGCGGCGAGAAAGATAATATCTTTTCCAATAACCATTTTTGTTTTGCCTCCCTTGGTTACTTTTTCAACTTTGAGATAGGGTGACTCGAGAAAACCATAGTCATTAATACGAGTGTAGAGAGCAAGATAGGTAACCAAACCAATATTTGGACCTTCGGGAGACCTTACTGGACAGATACGAGAGTACTGAGATGAGTGAATATCACGCATAGAAAAACTGGCGCGCTCCCTCGTAATACCACCAGGTCCCATAACAGAGATACGACGAAGGTTGTCAATTTCTGATAAAGGATTAACCTGATCAAGAATAGAGCTAAGTCTGTTGCGACGGAAGAACTCAGTGATGGCCGAAATTATTGGGCGAGGATTCACAAAAGCGGCTGGAGTTGGTAGTTCATCTGGTTTTGCAAGAGACATTTTCTCTTTGATGGAACGCTCTAGACGAAGAAGTCCGGCTTTGAATGAGGTTTGATTTACTAACTCACCAACACAACGGAGACGACGGTTGGCTAAGTGATCAATGTCGTCAGTTTTACCATGACCGTTTTGAAGACTAATTAAGTATTTTATAGAGCCAACAAAATCATCAATTGAAAGGGTAACATGTTGTTTGTCAATGGGAGTGTTTAGGCCAAGTTTGCGGTTCATCTTGTAACGACCTACCAAACCTAAGTTGTAGCGACGAGAGTCAAAAAACATTTGGTGAAGTAAGGCTTTGGCATTGTCGAGAACAGCTGGTTCACCAGGTCTGACTTTTTGATAGAACTCAAGAAGAGCCTCTTCAGTGTTAGTGGTTGTGTCTTTGAGAAGAGTAGTGGAAATATATTGGTGATCTTTGTCAACATCAACATCTTTAAAAAGGTCTAGAATTTCTTCATTTGTTGAGAAACCAAGAGCACGAAGAAGAGTAGTAGCGGAAACTTTGCGGTGACGATCAATACGAACTGAAAGATGATCGTTGCGACTGACAATAACTTCTAACCAGGAACCACGCATGGGGCGAATTTCTGCTTGATGGATGCTACGACCTGAGTGTGGATCAACTTCTCTGGTAAAGTAAGCTCCTGGAGAACGAACTAGTTGATCAACTACGACACGCTCAACACCGTTGATGATAAAAGTTCCAGTGGTGGTCATCATGGGAATATCTCCCAAGAAAATTTCTTGTTGCTGAGTAGCCTTTGAGTGAAGATTGGTAAGTTTGACGGTAGCCCAAAGAGGAGCTTCAAAAGTGACACCTTTTTCGATAGCTTGTTTGGGGGTAATTTTTGGAAGTCCAATTCGATTACTTAAAAATTCAAATTCAAAAACCTTACCAGTAAAGTCTTTAATGGGATTTAACTCTGTGAGAGACTCACGAATTCCGTCTTGGAGGAATTGTTTGTATGAGTCGATTTGAATTTGAGTTAAATTCAATTCTGGTAATACCGGGTTGATAGATCCCCAGTTTTCACGATTGGTTTGTTTATTCATCCGTATTTTTTGGATTTAAGGAAAAGTAAATAACAATGGACAACATACAAAAACCTGACCGACACAAAATCCAGCCAAGTTTATAGCAGTGGCACAAGGATAGCAAATTTTGAGGCCATTGTCAACCTGAAGTTTTGGTCCATAAAATTAAAAAAGCCCTCAATTGTTTTGAGGGCTAAAGAGGAAAAATTTGATTAATTGTCTTACATAGAAACCGATAAAAACTGCCAGTTTTGATACCAACCATAGCGCCACCAGTTCAAGAAAAGGTAGCGACCCCACTCGTCTCCGCTGATACAAGGAACATACATATAGCCGTAAAGATCACGCCAATTTGACCAGAGGGCCGTGATTTTATAATTCTGCGGAAGATCGGGTTTGGATATACCGAATGCAAGAAGCTCTTTAAGAGTAGCAGGACGCAGGGGTGGATTCATACTACTCATTCTTGCAATCGAGTTTTGAGTATTAATATAACTAACGAAGCTAACTAGATAGGTGAGTACTTCAATCACACCCTCCTCATTGGAAGGAAAATTATCACTGGTAATACTCTCACTGAGATAATTATAGTTTCCCTCATTAATCATTTCTTCTACCGATCTACCATAGTCAACCCTGATTATGTGAGTAGAAGAAATATTTGGTAAGGGTGGTTCAGATTGTTGAAAGGTGGATTTGACCAATTTTTCACTCCTTTTTTTATCATAGAGATGTTTTAAGGAACTACAAAGATGGGGTAGTTTAAAACACTACTGGTAGTAAGTCAAATTAAGTAACTAGTAGGATTGAAGAGTTCTATTTTGAGCAGTCTTTGCGAAGGTAGGTGCAGACGTTTTGATTGTGTTCTTCAATGGTTTTGGCGAAGTGAATAACACCCTTACTATCATGGAGATAAAACCAGGAAGTGGTTTTCTGAGGAGCGGCAGCTGCCTTAAGAGCAGCAGCACCAGGACTACTGATAGGTCTTGGAGGAAGTCCTTGGTTTTTGTAAGTATTGTAAGGAGAGTTGATCTGAATATCGGTTTTGGTGAGATTGTTGGGCCACCAGTTGCAGTCGAGCTTTTTACATCGTGTGTTGGAGAGAGCATACTGAACAGTAGCATCGATTTGTAAGGGCCAGTTATTTGCAAGTCTGTTTTCAATGACACCGGCAATTTCGGGCATTTCTGAAGCACTAGCAGCTTCTCTTTCCAAGAGAGAAGCTATGATAGTAACTTTGTCTTGGTTTTCAGGAGTTACTTTTATTTCACTGATAACTTCTTCATATTTATTTTCCAATTTGGTAATAATGGCTGAAGCAGAAGCTTTGGGATCAAAATCGTAAGTATCCGGGAAGAGTCTCCCCTCTTTGTCTGTCGTTTGAGAAATGAACTCTGCAGAAGAAAAGGTTTTACTTTCGATATTTTTAAAAGAGTTGTCGAGGATAAGGGCAATTTCTTGACGACGAAGACCTTCGGGGATGGTAACTCTGACTGTTTTGACACTGGCATGGGTAAGACTCTTGGCAATATCAGTGATACTCATACTTGGAGAGAGACGAAAGAAACCAGCCTGAACCCTGTTGGAGATACCCATGGTGACGACGGTGATTTTAAAAGCGGCTCTGGATCTAATCAGTTTAGCATTACTAAGTTCTTGACCGACACGGTCAATACCCCAGCCTGATTTAATTTCAAATTCAATGGTACCAGTTTGCTTAGGGGAGACTGGTCTGGTTCTTTCAAAGAACCATCCAAAAAAAACAATGGCAAGGATTAATAGAGCGGTTAAAAAACGTTTGTACATTCTCAATTAAACTTCACTAAGAAGAGCACGACGATATGTTTTGGTTTTGGGATTTTCGATGAAGATACGACCACATTTGCAGGTAACTTGATTGCAACCGCTAACTTTTTTTGAGGGAACACTTTCACCTTCCACCAAAGGAGTGCCACAACCTACACAGGATCCTTTAGAAAGGAGCCAAGCTTGAACGGGAGCAATGATATTCTTAAACATAAATTGATTATATATGATGAGTAAAGACTATAGAATTTATTGTTTGGACTTTAAATATTCTTCAAGTCTTTTCTTTTCAAACTCTTCTTCAATTTTTAGTAGTTCGGCAACGCTTGAGTATGAATGGTCATCAACTTCTGACTCAGGAGTTTCCCCTTTTGGTACTAACTCATCACCCCATTGAAATGGTTTTTCCTGATCTTGCATTTTGGCTTTATTACTGATTGTCTCTTTTTCTTGAGGTGCCATATTGTTGAAAAATAGATACTATTAAATTGAGTCGAGAAAGTCTTCTAGTATGATAGCAGCTGCGGTTTGATGTTCACTTTTTTTTCTTCTGAGTAGTGTTTTACCTGTTTCTTTGAGAAGACTTCTGGCTGTGCGAGAAGAAAGATCTTCGGAAAACAGAATTATTTCTCCGGGATATATTTTTTCGAGTTCAATTTTTACTTTGTTGGCATACTCAACCAGAGGACCATGAGGGGGAATACCAATGACAATGGTATCAGGGTGATTTTTGGCAATAAAAGGAAGAAGTTTACCAACTAGTTTGTCAGTCTTTGATTCAAAAATGGTGGTGAGAGGCTCTGCTAAAACGCCCTCGTAGGAAATGGCTAGACCAGTGTGAGCAGTACCGACATCAAGACAAAGAATAATAGACATAGTTGAATTATATTGTAGATGATTACCCCTTCATACTTACCATTCGTCTATTTGTTCTATTCAAACACGACTCATGGTTCATTCTGAAGTGGTTGATGAGTACATCAGTTTTCGATGAGGGAGCCTTCAACTACGAGACGACGAAGGGTGGTTCCTGGTGGAACACAAGTAATGACTTTAATAGTTTTGGCGTTGTAATTTTGTTTTAAGACCCAAAGCTCTGAAGGTTTAACTTCAAGAGTTTTAGTAATGCGGTAAGTGTACTCCTCCCCATTGTATTTGACAAAGATATCGGATCCTGGTTTGGCTTTGGGAAGATTTGAAAAAATAGTGGTGTATTTTTTTGGATCAAAAAATTGAGGAAGAGTGGAGTGACCGAATATAACGGGGGAACCGAGTTGGCCAGGGAGGGCAGTTTGAGGATACTGGACCAGATGTTTGGTCAGGTCTTCATCAAACAAACTAACATTGGCATCTTCAAGACCAAGGGAGGGAATGGAGATGGTGTAGAAATTAGGAACACTGTCATCGACTTCTTTGGGGGCGACAAAAAGATCATTCTGAGTGTTGCCAGGGAACCAACTACTGGCTTTGGTGTAATCAAGATCGGAGAGAATTTTAGTTTCTTGATCATCACTGGCTTTGGATTCATAGTAGACAGGAGAAAGAAGGTCGGAGTTTTCAGTATTAAAAAGATTTAGACCTTTAAGCTGGTAGCTGACGACGGGATAGGAAACTGCGCCAAGAATACCGAGACCCAGTGCAGAAATTAATGTGGGAATAGTTTTGAGGTATATGGGAATTCTTCTTCCAGGATGCGGGTTTTTTGCCGTAGCCTTTTTGTATCCGTAAAGCATGTTAATTTCCGACTAGTTCGAATTTAATGTTTTTTAGAGGAAGAAAATTGGTATAAATGGGTATCTTGGGAGTGATTCTGACTGTTAAATGGTCAAAACCTTGGATCGTGGAAAAGAAGGGACGAATACTGGTGACAGGTTTTCCGCTGATGAAACTTTTTAATTTGGCTTCGTCTATTTTGGGAAAAACACTAGTCTCTACATTTAATTTGGCTTCATAGTAACCCTCTTTTTTAATTGGGGTTTCCAGCTTAATTGAAGTATTTCCAGGAAAAATTTCTGAACCAGAAGATATTTGAGGGGCAAGTTGATCAGCAGTCAACTGAAAAAGGCTTTCTTCGGAATAGACGAGAGTTTCGATAGAGCCTTCAAGATCAAGATTTAAGTTGGTGGCTTCTTCGCCAATGGTTTTATCAAAATTCTTTTTGGTAAAAGCAAAATCGGAAAGAACTAGAGATTTTGACCCAGGAGTTTGTGATTGACTGGCGTTTTCGATTTGGGACTTAATTTTGTCGCTTGCAACTTGGAGAAGTTTGTCTTGATCTGCTTTGGAAACGGCACGAACAGCCATTGAAGTACCACCGGAAA
The DNA here is from genome assembly GCA_035477615.1 of Spirochaetia bacterium. Taxonomy (GTDB): domain Bacteria; phylum Patescibacteriota; class Microgenomatia; order UBA1400; family MFAQ01; genus UBA2277. The sequence goes on from DATIKJ010000006.1 coordinate 30,260, forward strand.
AATCAGCATCCGCAACAGCAATAATGGTGTTTTTGGAATAACTGTCGACTGAAAAGTTGGAGTTTTTTGGAAGGTTATAATCAGCACCAATTTTTACTGCGGTCACTTTGACACCTGAAGCAATACCGTAAGCTCCTGGTGTAAGACCAACATCGGCGCTTTTAGATGCAATAGTAATAGCTTCAGGGATGGAATAGGAATACTTGCCATTGTCAGAAAGAATAGTGGAACCGGCTTTGATAATTATGGGGGCAACTGATTTGTTGGCAATGGAAATAGTGCCAGTTGCTTTATCACCAACAGTGGCTTCACCAGTGGTTGGAATCTGTTCTTTGGCTGTACCAATAACAGTTTTTTTGGTAGCTAATAGAGTAGGAGTGCCGGAAACGGAACTTTCGGAAATAGCAATAATAAACTGACTAGAAATTTTTTGTGGATTAAAAGCAATGGCAATGGTTGCCTCCCCTGTAAAAAGATAGAGAACATATCCAAGTACTAGCAGTAGAGGTAGGGCGAGAAGATAGAGCCAAGAAGCTTTTTTGAGTTGTATTTTGGGAAAATTGATCTGCGGAACTTTCGGGAGAGAAATAACAAGTTTGGAAGCAGGTTTTTCTGTAAGTGGGGTCTCTTCTCGGACAATAGCAAATTCTGGTTCTTCTGGTTCCATTATCGGTTCTTCGATTATTTCCGGAGGTAATTTTTCAACGGAGTTGGGGGCAGCGGACTCCTCGTAGGAAAATCCTAGTTCACTAATAGATGGAGGTGAAATATCGGGAACATAGATATTGGTTTCTTCTTGAGAAAGGGTTTCGTTGTACGGCTCTTCCTTGATCTGACCAGTAAGATGCTGAACTGCTTCAGTGCCGCCTGTAAGGGCAATAGCTCTAATACTAAAATCTATACCTAGGACTTCGACCTTTGGCATGTGTTGGAATGGGAGACGTTCTTGCCAGGGATGAGAAGTAATGCGTTGTTCTTCTTCCTCTAGAGCTCCACCGTTTGTAAGAATAAAACGAGAGGGTAATTTTTCAACACCAATGACAGTCAGACCCTCTTCAACATCTTGGGCAAGATCGTCGGAGCGAGCTGTTTCTTCTGAGGAAGTAATTTCACCTTTTTCAATGATAGAGACAACAACTTTGGTGGTGTAAATTTCAAGGAGAATTGCTGTAGGAGGAATGCCTTCCAGTTTTTTCATGTAGTGAGCAATGGCAGAGTTGATGGGAACCATACCAATGGGATTAAGACCAAGTTCTTTGACCAAACGGCTAACCAGTTTTGTTTTTGATGTGTGAATTTTCCCCCCATCTATCCAGGAGTCTGGTAAACCAAAAATTACTTTTCGAGGTTCTTGCTTGATTACCTTAACGGCTTGCTCAAGAGAAGCATCGACGCCATTAATGAGTGAGTCTTCATCTGCCCATGATTCAAAGGAACCAACATTAACAACGGACGGAATACCATCGGCGACTTCCCAAAGAGCAGTTTTTATTAGTGATTCATGAATTTCAATGGCCAAAAAGTAATCTGGCTCTGAGTCTTTTGTCTTGTTTCCAAATAGATTTACTAAGTTCATGGTAGCAGTCGTCAAACAAACTGCAAGTAAAGGCGGCGAGTTCCAGCACCTAGAGATTCTTGTTTGACTACCTTTATCTTAGCAAGTTCTTCTGTGTTAGTCACATGTGGTCCGCCACAGATTTCTTTGGAAAAAATATTAGGTTCATTTCCGACAGAATAAACACTAACCTGGTCTGGATATTTTTGACCAAAGAAGGCCATAGCGCCATCTGCAATAGCTTTATCTTTGGCCATTTCTTTTCTAATGACTGGAAGTTTTTCAGATATTTTTTGATTGATAAGGGCTTCTATGGATTGAAGTTCTTCATCGGTTAGTTTTTCTGGGTGAGAGAAATCAAATCTGAGTCTCTCGGCAGTTATATTTGAGCCTTTTTGACTGACATGAGTGCCAAGAATGAAGCGTAGGGTAGCATGAAGAAGATGAGTGACAGTGTGATAGGCGGTCACTATTTGGGAGTGATCTTCTAGTCCCCCTTTAAACATACCGGCCGACGCAGAACGAGATAACTCTTTGTGTTTTTCAAACTCGGCTTCAAATTGTTTGACGTCAACTGTGAGATTCATCTGGGAAAGAATTTCAATAGTGATCTCTAAAGGAAAACCATAGTTTTGATATAGATCAAAAGCGGCTTTGCCATCGACATGAGGATTTTTTTCAAGTTCCTTAACACCTTTGTCTAGAGAAACACTAAATTTTTTCAGCTCGGATTTGATGGTTTCAAAAAGCATAGGAGCATCTTTTTTGAAATCAAAATATAGAGGTGAATAGAATTCCGCTACTTGAGAGGAAAAAGCGGCCAGATTTTCTAGAGTTTCGCGGTTGGCAGTGAGAAAATACATTTTGACAGCGGCGCGACGGAGAAGTCTTCGGAGAACATATCCTTGGGCTTTGTTGGTTGGGAAAACTCCGTCTTTGATGAGAAAAGTAGCAGCAGTCATGTGGTCGGCAATGACACGCATAGAGGGTTGATTTACGGGGTCAGAGTAGGATTTACCAGAAATTTTTTCGATTTCTTGAATCAAAGGATAGAGACTGCTAATTTTGAACATGTCTGGATCACAGTTTGTGGCAGCTTCCAGGCGAGTAAGACCGCCACCGAAGTCGATGTTTTTGTGAGGAAGTTCTTCGAGTGAACCGTCTGCTTTTTTTAGGTACTGCATAAAAACGTTGTTACCAATTTCCAAGAAACGGCCACAGTCACAGTTGGGGTGACATTTTTCATTCATAAAGGCTGAGTTTTCATGGAGCTTAAGTTCTTTGCCAAAGTCAAAAAAGACTTCAGAGTCTGGACCGCCCGGCTCACCGATGGGCATGTTTTCTGGAGCACCAGCTCGAGACCACCAGTTTTTGTCGGCTGGGTAAGCAAAGATATGATCCCCTTCTTTGGTGTTGATACCTACTTTGGCAAAAAGATTTTGCCAAATAGCGATAGCTTCGTTGTCTTTGGCGACTCCAGATCCGCCAGCGAAAACTGTCACGAATATTTTTTTGGGATCAAGACCAAGGCCTTCTGAATGACTCGTGAGAAAAGTAAAAAACCATTCTAACTGCTTTTCTTTGAAGTAGTCGCCAAGAGACCAGTTGCCCAGCATTTCAAAAAAAGTGGTGTGACGATTGTCCCCTATGCCATCGATGTCAACTGAGCGGAAACATTTTTGAGAATCGACAAGGCGAGTACCTAAAGGATGTTTTTGGCCCAAAAGATATGGCATCATGGGCTGCATGCCGGCTGATGTAAAGAGAGTGGTGGCGTCGCCTTCCGGAACAAGTGAAGCAGAGGGAATAACGGCATGTCCTCTTTTTTCCATAAAAGAGAGATATTTACTCCTGATGTCGTTGATAGTCATTTGAATACAAATTATAGCTTATGAATACCGCAATATATGAACAATAGACTACAGAGGGCGGAAGGGGTGAACCGTGGGAGGAGCGGGAGGTGGTGACTCAAAGTCGTATGTGGCGTGATGAGATGTTTCTTGAGGAGTGATAATAGGAGTAGGTGGATACTCGTGAGTCTCTTCGTGGGGCATTAATTTCTCAGGAATTTTTTTGTACTTTTCGGGAATAATATCAAGAACTTCTTTGATCAGCTTTCTACCTTCTTCGGTACCAAAAACAAGAGCAGCAATAACACCCACAGTGGCTCCCATAGCGAAAGAGGAAAAATGATGATCTTCTTTTTTATTCGGATTCATTGTCGTCAAGATTTACTGGAGCGCTGGGTTTATTTCTACCTAAAAGGTTCTGAACCATCTCAACGATTTTTCCGGATTGACGGAAACCTTCGATAATGGCAAAAAGACCGACGGCTGGCTGAGAAAGTTTTTGAAGAGTTTCATCGGCAGTGTCGAGAGTACGATTGACTCTGACTAGCGAACTTTTCATTTCTTTGAGAACTAGAATCAGCTCGATACCAACGATAACAGCGACGACAGTAAGAACAGCGACGGATACCAAAGAAAAAATTTGAGGAAGAGTCATAATATACATAATAACAAATTTTGGGAATTATTATTGGAGATCACCACGTCGTGATTACACTCCTCGTGATGACGATACACGTCGTGAGTACACTCCACGTGATGACGAGTACATCAATTTGAGATCACAGTAAGAGGAATCTCGGTGAATTGAGACCTGCCAAAACGATTGGTGGCTTTTATTTTTAGTATAGTTTCACCCACAGGAAGACTCAGGCGAATTTTGAAAACACCGTTCTGATCTGGTTTGACGACATTATCTTCATTTATAGTAACTAGAGAGTCGGTTGAGGTAGTGCCTTCGATATCGATCGGAGATGTTAGAACTGCATCTTTTGAAGGCTTGCTGAGTGATAAAGAAGGAGGGGTAAGAATGACACGGAACTGAAAAATAAGATATATTGCAAAAACAACAACTCCGAAAATTATTGGGATTAGTTGGGAAGACAAAAAATGAAGTTTTAAGCTTGAGTGTTTATGTGGTGAAGAAATATTTTTTTTCTTAAGATTTGGATCACGATAGTCTCTACGGAAAACGGCGATGAATTCTTCTGGATCACTACCCAAAGAAAGAGAAAGATTGCGGATAAAACCCTTGGCAAAAGTTTCTGAAGGAAGTAAATCATAGCGATCGGCTTCGAGAGCTTCGATATACTTGCCGTCTATTTTGGTTGCAAGAGACAGTTCCTCAATGGAAATATTTTTCTTGATTCTATCTGAGTGCAGCAGTTGGCCGACTGTTTTCATGACAGTTATTCTTCTGGCTCTTCGTTTTGGGGCAGGTATTCATCAAAACTATTAACAATAATTTCGCGGGGTTTGTTTCCTTCGGCATGAGCGAGAATTCCAGCTGACTCAAGCTGATCCAAGATTCTAGCGGCTCTTGCATAACCAATCTCAAGACGACGCTGGAGAAGAGAAGCTGAACCTTTGCCTTCGGCGATACAGAGTCTGGCCGCCTCTTCAAACTTTTCATCAACATTACCCATGTCTTGACCATTTTCTGACATTCTGCCTTTGGTAACAGCGTTTTTGGTAATGGTTTCGTCGCGTTTGGTTTCGACACCAGTACTTTGAATAAATTTAAGGAGGTCGGTAATCTCTTTATCAGAAACAAAAGCACCTTGAATACGTTTTGGCTTGGCTACATCTGGAGGAATGAAAAGCATGTCGCCTTTACCTAGAAGTTTCTCGGCACCAGGTGTATCGATGATGACACGAGAGTCAATCATGGAAGTAACTTGGAAGGCAATACGGGCGGGAATATTGGCTTTGATAAGACCGGTAAGGACATTGACTGATGGACGTTGGGTAGCAAGAACAAGATGAATACCAACAGCACGAGCCATCTGAGCAATACGTACGATGTGATTTTCAACATCGTTGGCGTTTTTACTCATCATAATGTCAGCCATTTCATCGATAATAATAATGATGTAGGGCATAGCCTGAAAAGCTTTGCTTTCGTTGTAGCCAATGATATTTTTGACACCAACTTCTTGGAAAATTTTGTAACGTTTTTCCATCTCGGCAACTGCCCAACCCAAAGCGTTAACTACTTTGTCTACGTCGGTAATAACATCGGTGAGTAAATGGGGAATACCGTTGTATGGTGTCAGTTCGACACGTTTGGGGTCGACCATAATGAATTTAACTTCTTCTGGAGAGGAACGAAAAAGAATAGAGGCAATAAAGGCATTAATTAAAACGGACTTTCCAGAACCAGTGGTTCCTGCAATAAGAATGTGGGGCATTTTGGAAATATCAACAATACAGGCAGTTCCGGAAACGTCTAAACCTAAAGAGACCATGGTTTTTGATTTGCTACTCTGCATAGCAGAAGAACTCAACATGTCTCTAAGGGAAACAAACTCGAGAGAACGATTGGGAATTTCGATACCAACCAAGTCTCGACCAGGGATAGGAGCTTCAATTCGAATCTGACCTTGAGGGGCAGCAAGGGCGAGAGCTAGATCTGACTGGAGAGCATTGATCTTGGACAGCTTGGTTCCCATGGCAATAGTAAGAGCATACTGAGTAACAGCAGGACCTTTGTGGACTTCGGAAACATGAGCTTGAATACTAAATGATTCAAGAGTGTTTTGAATTATTTCAATATTTTTATTAATATCACCACGATCGGCTTTACCAAGTTTTTGGTCAGATAGAAGTGTAATGGGGGGATACTGCCAGATAGTGGCAGTGGCACCTTCTAACATGGGTTTGGGGGGTAAAGGACTGACAGTTTGAGGTTTAGTCTTTAGATCTTCTTGATGAATGACAGGAGCAGTGTAGTTGTCGTCACCGCCAGTAATCTTGACTCCATTGTTTGATTTGCCAATAAAGACAGATCCATTTTTCTTACCTAGAGTCTGCAGTTTTTCGCCAGCGTCGCCAACTTTTTTGGCGCCCTCTTGGATAAAGAGAACTAAGTCTTCGATGGAAGTTTCAAATAGAATAAATAGACCAATGGCAGTACCAACTAGAAAAAAGAGAACGGCGCCTGGAGTGGAGATGAGGGAAACAATAGAGTCTTTGATACCGGAACCAACACTGCCTGAACCAGAGAGACCGCTAAGGGAAATCATGGTAACCACGCTACCGAGAAGTACATGTGGCGAGGCAATAGCTAGTTTAACGTGAGTCAGAAGAAGACCGCCGACTATAAAGATAAAGGGAACAAAAAGAAGCGGCCAACCTAAAAGACCGCGACCAATTTCGTTGACTTGAGTAAGGAAAGCACCTTGCTGAGAAAAAGAAATGGCGATGAGACCACCAATACCCATAATCAAGACAGCCATGATGGAGTTCATGGTGTCTTTTTTTAAATTTAGTTTGTAGGGCTTTGAGCGGCGACCTTTTTTACGAGCCATAATTAATCTAAGTATAGCTTAAAGGTGAAATTTTTAAACCTCTAGAAGTATGGCAATGACTAGAGGGCGTCTTTGAGTGTGATCAAAAGCAAACTTTTCTAGTTCGCCTTCAATCTTCTTTCTAATGAAGCCCCAGTCTGTTGCCTGACCTTTAAGATCTTTGAGACATGCATATACATGCTTTCGAGCATCGTTGATTAAATCTTGAGATTCTTTTTGGTAGACAAAGCCACGGGAGATGATTTCGATATCTCCGGTAACTTGAGAGTTATCCCGGCGTAGAGGAACGATGGCGAGCAAGACACCATCAGCAGACATAACTTGACGATCTCTAAGAACGACAGTACCAACATCTCCAATTCCCAGACCATCAACATAAACATTTCTGGTTTCGATTTTGGGACCTTGTTTGACAAGACCATTTTCCAAAATAATTGACTGACCGTCTGAGAGGACAAAAACTTTTTCGGGATCAAAATTTATCTCTTTGGCAAGATCTTTGTAGATCATCATATGGCGAAGATTACCACCAATGGGAATAATATTTTTTGGTTGAATCAGTTGAGCAAGAAGAGCAATATCACCACGATAGCCGTGTCCAGAAACATGAAGATGTTCTGAAGTACCAGAGTAAGCAACACTAATACCATTTTTGTATAAAGTGTCCATTAGATCAAAAATATCTGCATCGTTACCAGTGCCGGGGATGGCATTGGAACTGATGATGACCTTATCCCCTTTCTTCAATCGAACAATTTTGTGTTCGTTGTTGGCTAGTCGGTGCATGGCAGATCCCGATTGACCTTGAGAGCCAGAAACTAAAACAGTAACTTGGTTAGCGGGTAAGCCAGCAACTTGTTGGGCTTTGATGATGAGGCCTTTAGGAATATTGATAAACCCGTTTTTGGCGGCAGCTTCAATATTTTGTTCAACACTGCGGCCAATGATAGCAATACGGCGGTGATACTTGATTGAAGCATCGATCGCAATTTGAAAACGAGAGATGGAAGAGGACATTCCAGTAAAGATTACTTTACCAGTGGTACTTCTAAACTCGTTTTCAATGGCACTAATGAGAGATCTTTCGGAAGGACAGAAACCTTCTTTCTCGATACCGAGACAGTCGGTAAGCATAAGATCGACACCATTTTTACCGGCTATGGCCATAGAGGCCATGTCTGGGGGAAGATTGTCAATGGGGGTAAGATCAAACTTGAAATCAGCACCGTGATAGACCGTACCAGCTGGAGTTTTTATCAAAAGATGAAAACAGTTGGGAACAGAGTGAGTGGAGTGAATAAATTCGATGTGGAAAGGTCCAAGATCGAGAGTGCCTTCCACAGGGGTCATACGATTGGTAATACCAAATTCGCGTACTTTAATTTCGGCGATAGCTATGGCTAGTTTGCCGCCATAGACTTCGACTGTTTTTAAACGGGGAAGAATATAGGGCAGTCCACCAATGTGATCCATGTGAGGGTGGGTGAGAATAATACCGTGGAGTTTTTTGGTACCATGTTCGAGATAGCTTATATCGGGAATAACGGCGTCGACACCAAGGGCGTCGTCTTTGGGAAAACCCATACCACAATCGACTACCAGCTGATCGTTGCCATATTCGTAAACGTACATATTTTTGGTAACGTCACCGACACCACCAAGAGGAATAATTTTTAGATGATTTTTATGAAAATCCATATTTATTTATTTAATTACTAAACAGTACAAGACAGAACACTGCTTGAACGTACCACAAAAAGGTGGTTTAACTTAATTTATTTTACACTTACTAAGGGGTTTGTCTGGTCACATTAACTCGCTCAGTCAAAGTCTAAACTCAATATGGGTTTATTATACCATTTTTTGGTTTAGATAGTGTTTACATTGGGGGAAAAAATGAGTAAACTGATTTTTTGAAATGAAAAAAGTAGATATAAAAAAAGACAAACCTGGAGGAGAGAAAAGGGAGAGAGTTATTCGTATCTTTAATTTGTCCGAAGATGTATGGCCATTTATCGATTCGTTTGGTGATAAAAAGCAGCAAGCGTGGGAAATAAATGAGAATGCAAATTTGGCAGATAAAGACTTATTTTCTATGTCTGAGGAGTTTGAGTTTACTTTCATTACAGCCAAACCGCTTGATCCTTCTTTTGTGGAGTACTACAGAAAACTTTGCATGGTTCGAGATTTAGAAATACTGGTACCGAAGAAACATACAGGACTCTTGTGTGAAGATATTGCAAATGATATGGCAATTATGAAAAGGTTGATAAGACTTGGAAAAGAATATAAAAGATTAAATATTGTTGCTTATTCAACAAGTCACCAGTTTTTAGGTTTGGTAGAGAAACTGAGAGACAAGGGAATTAACGTAGTCACTTCCGAAGCACCGGATAAAGCCGATGCTTGGACAGTGAATTTTTATGGAAGTAAATCAGGTATCCGACAACTGATACAAACTAATAGGATTTTGAGGGCAGATCTAAAAATGCCAAATGGGGTAATAAGCTCGAGAATTGTCGACTCGGCAAGAATCGCTGCAAATAAATATGTCAAAGAAAAAGGTGTCGTAATTAAGACAAATAAAGGACATGCTGGAGCAGGTGTGTTGATTTTTCGTGAGGGAGATTTGCCAGATAAATTTGAGACTTGTGAAGAGGAAATAATAAAAACATTGAAGAAAAATGCTTATTGGGAAAAATTTCCAGTAATTGTAGAGTCTTTAATAAAACCAAACTATAAAATTGGAGGCGGTTTCCCTAATGTTGAGCTCTTTATCCGAAAAGATGGGGAGGTGGAGTTTTTGTATTGTTGCAGTATGAGGGTGGATAGGAATGGCGTTTTTGCAGGAATAGAACTTGGGAAAAATCTATTGCCCAAAAGAATAACATCTAGAATAACGGATATTGGATATTTAATTGGTGAACAGTATAGCAAGGATGGTTATCGAGGATATTTTGAGGTTGACTACATTGCAGAAAAAGGAGGAGAAGTATATATCAGTGAGTCAAACGTGAGGGTAACAGGAGGAACACACGTTTACGAGGCGGGCAAGGAACTAGTGGGAAGGAATTTTACTAAGGATAGTTTTGCTTTGTCTAATAATATGTATGTTTTACCCAAAAAGAAAAAATATACCTTTGAAAAGATGTTGAAGATGATGGATCGAATTTTATTTTCGAGAAAAACTAAGGAAGGTATGGTAATTTGTTCAGCAAATTCATTAAGAGATGGATACCTGTCTTATATTATTTTTGGAAAAAATAAGAGAAGGGCTGGAGTAATTGAGGAAGAGATGAAGAGGCTGCTGGGGAAATAAAAACCTGCTATTTCTAGCAGGTTTGTGTAAAACAAAACTATGGATGGTCGTACTTGCTGATTTCAGCCTGAAGGCTTTGTGCCCAGGCAGACGTTTCGGCGTCATCAGCCCTTTTATTTGCCTCTGCCAGCTTTTTTTTGAGCTTAGCATTTTCTTCTTCCAGTAATTGTTGCTTACTTTTTGTGTCGTCCATTTGAACCCTCCAAAGGTATGGAATAAGTGAATTAGAAAATTACTTGGCAATAGTACCATAAAAGAGGCTAAAAGTCAAGTTATAGGGTAGTTTTACCACTTAGGCAGGAAGCCTTTGATGTTTTCGGGATTGAGGGTGACAGATTGAGCCTGACCAGTGACTTTTAAGAGAGCCACTTTGCGTACGATACCTTCGATGGTACGGTTTAGGGTACGAATACCGGCATCGTATCCGAGAGGACGAATAATGGTGGGCCAGAGTGCGGGATCAATAGAGATTATTGCAGGGTCCATACCAGCAGCGTCGAGGGCTTTGGGGAAGAGATATTCTTGGGCAATATGCATCTTCTCTTCATCGGAGTAAGAAGGCATTTGAATAGGCTCAAGACGGTCCATAACAGCCGTGGCTAGATTACCAGTGTTGTTAGCTGTCGCTATAAACATAACTTCGGAAAGATCAACTGGGTAATCAATAAAGTGGTCAAGGAAGCGATCGTTCTGGGAAGGATCCAGAAGCTCAACGAGAACACCCATGATATCGGCTCTGGCTTCTTCGGTGACACGGTCAATTTCATCGAGAAGGATAATAGGGTTTTTGACTCCGGTATCACAGAGAGCTTTGATGACGTAGCCTGGCTCGGCTTCGAGGTGAAGACGTGATTGGCCACGTAGGTCTCTGGCTGAGCCTAAACCTCCGAAAGGGATACGGGCAATGGGTCGACCAAGGGCTTCAGAAAGAGCATAAGCAAAAGTAGTTTTTCCAGTACCAACGAGACCGACAAGACAAACCATGGGAGCACGTGCGGCACCTAGATTTCTAGTAGTACGGAGTTTCAGAATGGACATATATTCTAGAATACGCTCCTTAACGTCGTCCATACCATAATGATGTTTGTCTAAGGTCGCTTTAATAGCAGCAAGATCGATAGGTCTCTCGACTCTTTTTGTCCAAGGAACTTTAGCTACCCAGGAAATATAGTGGCTTATTTTTTCGTATTCTTCCGTAAAAAATCCTTGACTAGAAAGACGCTCAAGGCGCTCGATCATATCGAGAGTATTGGCTTTTAGCTCCGGGGGTGTTTCGACTGCTTCTATCTTTTTGCGAAGATCGTCAAGCATCGAAGATGATTTGTTTGAAGCTGGGGCAGAAGGATCCATGAGTTCATTATATCTTGATTTCGACATCAAAAAAACCGCCGAAGTAAATCGACGGTATAAAAACTTAATAGACTGGATTAATATTCCGAATCGCTTCTTGAATCATCTTTTCTGTATGTTGCTCACTGGCTTCAAACATGACACTAAGGGCAAGAGCTTTTTCTTCAACACTCCCAGTCTCAAGAATTTGGGCGATTGTCTGAAAAAAAAATGTGCGTCGGTGTTCACCGTAAATATATTGATGATAGGCGGTTCCCAAAGTATCACCATATTTTTTTATTGATGTTTCTTTGTGATTTTTCTTCTCTTTCTCATATTCCCTATTTTCCGCTACCAATTCCCAGGTTTCTTTCATTCTGGCCATAATACTCTCCTTTTTAAATTGCGATTTGTTGACAGAATTTTATCATAGGTTGACGACAAAAAGCCCCGAGGTGATCGGGGCTTAATGGGCTAAGGCCTTAAACTTTATTCTACATTATCGACTATCTCTAAAATTACGGAAGTTGGGACGTCCGCCACTTCTTTGACCGCCACGATCTCCACCAAATCTTGGTCTATCTCCGCCACCCATTGGAGGTCTTTCGGCTCTTAGGGGAGCTTCACCTTCTTTGAGCATGGTGAGATTGACACGACCCATGGAGTCGACTTCGTAACATCTGACTTCAACTTTGTCGCCAACATGCATGGCTTTAAAAACTTCTGGTTGGACTTGGGAAACGTGAACTAAACCATCTTTGCCGGGTAAAATATTTACAAAAGCGCCAAAGGCTTCGATTCTGGCAACTGTACCTTGATAGGTTTTGCCAACTTCGGCTTCAGCAACGATGCCATTGATATAAGCAAGAGCGGCATCAACTTTGACTTGATCATTACCAGTAACGGTGACTGTACCATCATCTTCAATATTGACTTCAACAAGATAGTCATCTTGAATTTGGTGAATAATTTTGCCACCCGAACCAATGACGTCACCAATTTTGGAAACTGGAACTTTGGTAGAGACAATTTTAGGAGCATACTGAGAAATCTTTTCTCTGGGGGTATCAATTTCTTTAGTCATGATGTCAAGAATTTTCATGCGGGCACGTTTGGCTTGTTCGACAGCTTGAATTAAGACATCGGCCTTGATACCAGTGACTTTGACGTCCATTTGAAGAGCGGTAACTCCATCAACAGTGCCAGCGACTTTGAAGTCCATGTCACCTAGATGATCTTCGAGTCCACAGATATCAGTAAGAGTAACGAATTTATCACCTTCGGTAATAAGACCCATGGCAGTACCGGCGACGGCTTTCTTGATTGGCACACCAGCGTCCATGAGAGAAAGAGTGGAACCACAGATAGAGGCTTGAGAGGTGGAACCATTAGAAGACATAACTTCAGAAACGACACGAATGGTGTATGGGAAAACTTCCGTATCTGGGAGAACGGGAATTAAGGCTTTTTCGGCTAAAGCTCCATGACCAATTTCACGACGACCAGTACCTGGACGGCCAACTTCACCTGCGGCGTAACCGGGCATGTTGTAGTGATGCATATAACGTTTGGTGCTTTCCCCTTTCATACCATCGATAAGCATTTCTCTAGCTGGAGAAGCAAGAGTAACAACAGATAGTACATGAGTTAGACCACGTTGAAAGAAAGCAGAACCGTGGGTGCGAGGAAGAAGACCAATTTCGATATTGATAGGACGTATGTCTTCGATACCACGACCATCGGGACGAACTTTTTTCTCCAAAATATTTTTTCTAGCTAGATCACGAAGCATACTGTCGGCGGTTTCGGCAATATGGCTGGGGTTGCTTTCGGGATGGTTGGCACAAATGGAAGTAACGACTTCTCTGGCTTGAGTACCAGTTTTGGTAGCTTCATTTTTGAGAAGTTCTTCAACATCACCAATTTCGGCTTCAACAAACTTTTTAATCTCCGGATCTATTTCGATTGGAGCAATAACACGTTTCTTTTTGCCATTGGCTTTGGCAAATTTTTCAATTCCATCGGCGATGATGTCGACATATTCTTGGGCAAAAGACAAAGCACCAGTCATTTTTTCTTCACTGACTTCATTGGCTCCGGCTTCGACCATACAAATACTTCCCTTGGGACCAGAAACTACTAAATCAAGTGGAGAAACTAATTTTTGTTCGTTGTTTGGATTAATTATGTATTCTCCTTCTGGTGTCATACCGACGCGAACAGCACCAACAGGACCTGACCAAGGATAGTCTGACATGGAGACAGCGGCTGAGGCTGCAATAATGGCCAAAATTTCTGGCTCTTCGACACCATCTATAGAGAGAGGTGAGGCAAGAAGCTGAACTTCATTTCTACTGGCTTGATCAAAAAGAGGTCTTATTGAACGATCGATAACACGACCAGTGAGAATTTCACTTTCTGAAGGCCTACCTTCGCGTTTAATGAAGCGACTGGAGCTTATAACTCCACCGGCGTAGAATTTTTCTTGATAGTCGATGGAAAGAGGAAAATAATCAATTCCTTCTTTAACACGATTGGTAGCGACACATGAAGCGATGACGATGGTATCACCACACCTGACGGTCACAGAACCTGAGGCCTGGGCGCCAAAACGGCCGGTCTCGATTGTAATAGTTTTGCCATTGAGAACAATGGTGGTTTGAGGATGAGTCATCCTTGAATCCTTTCTTTTTTTGCACCACCCTTTCCTTGAGAAGAAAACAGAAAATACCCAAGGTAGTCCTTGGACGGATATACTCTATTTACTCCTCAAGCTTATTTTGCTGAGTCGCGCAACTTACTGTTAATGTTTAGAGACTTTGTTACTTCAAGATAGTCTTTAGAGTTTGATTTGGCGAGGTAGTTTAAAAGACGACGTCTCTTGGAGATGATCTTTAATAGACCACGGCGAGAGTGATTGTCTTTTTTGTGAACCTTAAGGTGGTTGGTTAGTTCTTCGATTTGGGAGGTAAGAAGGGCGATTTGCACACGAGGAGAGCCAGTGTCTTTGTCACTAGCAGCGAAGGACTTAATGATATCTATTTTTGTTTCGGATTTAAGAGCCATATCGGTGTGTATTGTAGCAGATATGTGAAGATTTGCCAAGGTTAACTTAGGTTCATGAGTACTATTCCCTGTCGCTTTTGGTTTGAGAAAGGTTGATGTGGGTTAGATCGGGTTTGGGTTCGACCGGCTCTACCTGATATCCCATACCTTTCATTTTTAGGACTTCCTCAGGGGTAAGATGGTCAACTCTGTCAATTTTTTTACCTGTTTTTGGATCGAAAGCATTAATATAAGTGCCGTCTGGATGTTTTAATCTAAAAGGAAGTTTAATATCTGGTTTATGATAGTTTTCGTAAGTTTCGGCCATATTCTGATTCTAGCAAATAGTGTTAGAAGTCTTGTGGATTGTCGCCGACACGGAAAATCTTAGGTTTGTTCCAGTCGGAAGGAACAGGAGCGTCTTCTTCTTCAGGAAGAGGGATGTTTTCTTCAGTGGGTGCATCAGGGACTTCAAAAAAAGGGGCCTGAGAGAAATGGGGGGTGTGAACAGGTTTGCTCGACAAGCGGGCACCTGAGCGCATAAGATAAGCGATACTGGAAAAAGTGTCGGCTGTTAGATGACTGCTGGAGAAATTGTTGGATGATTCAAAAATGAAAGTTAGAAGATTTTGAGAGATACCAGAATTAATTTTAAGCTTTAGTTCTTCACACAGTCCTGTTACTAGCTCACAAAATGAGGTTCTATTTTTGTGATAGACATTGCCAGTAAAAGAGACTGGTCGAAGAGAAACGTTAAGACTGATTGTGGTGACATTGTCAAGGAATTTTTTTTCATCGGCATAAATTTTTCCCAGCTCCTCAAGTGAGTTAACTCCAAGGGTAATGACTAGGTCGGCCTCGGCGCCAGAGAAAGAATACTTAACACCACTTATATCAGGAACTGGAGCACCAACTTTAGGTTTGACTAAAAGATAAAATTTTCCATCATCACGAACGTCGTAGTCGACTTTATCAAGGTTTTCTTCACTGTAATCGAAAGAAATAATAAGGTTGCGACTACCGATAGTGTCAGCTATTTCGTTAACACCTTCGATTTTTTGATCAATATGAACATCACTACCGCAACCAATTTGAGAAATTTTACCGGATTCTTTGAGAGCGAGGTGAAGACTAATACCAGCGATGAGAATGTCTCTACCGGGATCAGGAGGAAGAATAACAATAACGGACTTGGCAGATTCAATCAGTTTTAGAGTGGTTGTTTCTTGATTTTTGTCTTCCATTTTGGTGACTTTATTTATGCCTCTAGGGTTGTGGCCGTCATTATATCACCAGTTTTATATTCAGTATTGGGTGATAAAACTAGACCACATTCTTGATCTTTTTTTGCTTCCCCAACATCATCTTTACCAACCTTTAGTGAACTTATTTGAGAGTCACCGATAGTATCGCCAATTTTAAGTTTGCCAGTGGTAACGAGACAACCATAAACGATGGTGCCACTGAAATTGAAAACTTTGAGAACTTTGGCTTCGCCAACAGTGATTACTTTGGGAGCGGCATGAGCGGTTTTATCGGCTTGAAGTTCTTTGAGATAATCAAAAAGCTGATAAATAATGTGGAAGTTGGTAAATTTGACGTGTTCAATTTCGGCTAAACGAGCGACTGAAGACGGCATTTTGGAGTTAAAGCCTAGTATCTCGGCTTTGGTTGCAATAGCGGTTTCGATATCGGTGTCAGTAACTAAGCCGACGGAACTACTAACAATATTGGCTTTACCTTTGATTGTTTCGGAGATGGCTTCAAGAGAACCCTGAACGTCTGCTTT
>DATIKJ010000007.1:0-4054 GCA_035477615.1 Spirochaetia bacterium
TTTTTTTTGATTTTTGATCCAAACAAGGCTCACTGGTGATAATGTCACCAACATTGGGAACCTTGGAAAAACCAATTACCTGAAAAGGGGTTGATGGAGTAGCTTTGTTGATTGATTTGCCAGAGTAATCAAGCATGGAGCGAATTTTTCCAAAATTGTGTTTACCATCATAAAGAGGGTCGTTTTTATCAAATATACCGGCTTTAACAAGAAGTGTAGCAAGAGGGCCTTTTTGGGGATGCATGGAAGATTCGATTACTAAAGCAGTAGCAGGACAGTCGGAGGAGTTGTCTTTGAGTTCTTCCAGCTCGGCAAGTAGGAGAATAATTTCTAACAAATCATCGACACCTGATCCAGTTTTGGCAGAAATGCTAACCAAAGGGACATTGCCACCATAACCTTCAACAAAAACGCCTTCGTTGGCGAGATCAGTTTTGACTCTTTCTGGATTGACCCCTGGAAGATCGGTCTTGTTGACAGCAACAACAAAAGGGATGCCGGCTGACTTTATGTGTTCGATAGATTCTTTAGTTTGGGGCATGACAGAGTCATCAGCAGCGACAAGAAGAATGGCAACATCGGCTGCTTGGCCACCACGACGACGCATGGCAGAAAAAGCGGCATGACCGGGAGTGTCGATAAAAGTAATTTTTTGACCGTTGTGTTCAATCTGATATGCACCGATTGCCTGAGTGATACCACCAATTTCACCTGCAGCGACAGTGGCATTCCTGATTCTGTCTAGAAGGGATGTTTTACCATGATCTACATGTCCCAAGATAGTAACCACCGGGGGCCTGGTGGCATTGTTTGTTTCGGCCATAGTTTAAATTAGTTTTTGTAAGCAGCGAGCTGGGCCTTGATTTTCTCAAGAGTCTTTGGGCCTAAGCCTTTGACTGAGTCGAGTTTATCAGATGTGAGGTCTTCA
The DNA here is from genome assembly GCA_035477615.1 of Spirochaetia bacterium. Taxonomy (GTDB): domain Bacteria; phylum Patescibacteriota; class Microgenomatia; order UBA1400; family MFAQ01; genus UBA2277. The sequence goes on from DATIKJ010000007.1 coordinate 929, forward strand.
ATATGAGTAAGTTCTGCTTCTAGAAGTAAATTTCTTGTTTTGGTATCGAGACCTAGCTGATCAATTTCAAACTCTTCCGTGCCAGTGGCAACAATACCAGTTTCGATATCTTTGGTTTCTTCGGAAATGATACGAAGTTTGGTTTGAGTAAGTTTGGCGGCGAGTTTGACGTTTTGACCACCACGACCGATGGCGAGTGAAAGCTGATCTGCAGGAACAGTAACGATGGTTTCACCAGTATTTTTGTTGTAACTAATGTTAAGGCCTTCAGCTGGAGCTAGAGCAGACTTGATGTATTTATCTTTGTCTTCGGAGTACTGAATGATGTCAATTTTTTCGTTGTTTAACTCGTTGATGACGGCTTGAACACGAACGCCCTTTTGACCAACACAAGAACCGACTGGATCAACACCTGGTTGGGTGGACTCAACTGCAACTTTTGATCGGCTACCAGGCTCACGAGCAACACCTTTGATGACGACACTACCAGCACTAACTTCAGGAACTTCTCTTTCAAAAAGACCAGAGAGAAGTCTGTCATCGGCACGAGAGACGATGATTTGGCGACCTTTGGGTGTCTCGGCAATTTCTTTGAGATAGACACTTAGACGGGAGTTGAGACGATAGAACTCGGTAGGAGATTGTTCTTCGGAAGGCATCACAGCTTGGCCACGGCCAAGATCGATGATGACATTGCGGCCATCCATACGCTGAACCATTCCAGTCATTACTTCGCCCATGTGTTCTTGGTAGTCCGCTAACACAGAGTCACGTTCGGCTTCACGGATAGTTTGAAGGATAACAAATTTAGCGGCTTGGGCGGCGATACGACCGAAACCAGGAGGAGTAATTTCTTTAAGGTCTTTTTTCTTGGCATCCTCTTCACCAACAAACAGACGGAACTGGCCGTTGTCGGAGTCGACATCGGCGGTGATGATTTTACCTTCCTCTTCAAGCTTGAGAGCTTGTTCTGGGTAGTCTTTTTTGAAAGAGGCAATGAGAGCGGTATTGATGGCTGTAAGAACAGTTTCAGGAGCGATTCCACGCTCAGAACAAATCTGATTGATGGCAGCAGCGAACTCGGTTCTAGCTGAGAGTGTTTGTGTATCCATTTTTTGTTTTTTTCTTAATTAATTATTTTGTTTAAAAAAAGACGACCTACGCCGCCCTAAACACACTTAATCGAGCTTATTATAACATGTTGCAACCCGAACTGAAATCAAAAGAGAAGAACTTAGGCACTCATACTACATAAAAAATGAGAGTCTTTAACCTTCGGCTTCGAATTTTTTAAGCAGATCTTTTTGTTTGCCGGAGAGACGAGTGGGGAATTTGATGACATAGCGAATGTAAAGATCTCCATGTTGATTACCACGCAGATGTTTGACACCTTTACCAGTAAGACGAATGGCTGATTCTGGCTGAGTTCCAGGGCGTACTTTGATTTTTAGTTCTCCATCTAGGGTAGGAATAACGGTGTCGCCACCTAAGATGGCGAGAGTGAAAGGAATTTCATGATTGACAATGACATTACTACCTTCGCGTTTGAAAATTTTACTGGGGCGAACATCAAAACTAATATCAAAGTCGGAGTAACGAATAGTAGTACCTTCATCGGCTCCAGCTGGGATTTTTATTGTGTATTCTTTCCCTTGGTGGACAATGGATTTTTCGGCACCATGAACGGCTTCATCAAAATCAATTTTGAGGGAGTAATGAGTTTTTTGAGGTCGACGCTGGCCACCAAAACCGCCACCGAAAAAACCACTAAAAATATCAAAGGGGTCGGAAAAGCCACCGGCTCCACCAAATAGATCTTCGAAATTAATATTGCCGCCTGCTTGATAGTAGCTACCAAAAGGATTACCAGCTCCCCCGTTGGGATTAAAACCGCCACCGTTACCAAAAGCGGCATGACCAAACTGATCAAATTTAGCTTTTTTCTCAGGATTACTTAAAACTTCATAGGCTTCATTGATTTCTTTGAATTTCTCATGAGCGTCGTTTTCTTTATTTCTGTCTGGATGCCACTTGAGTGCTAGTTTTCTGTAAGCAGATTTAATCTCTGCCGCTGTAGCAGATTTGGAAACACCTAAAATATCGTAATAGTCTCTAGAAGTAGCCATGTTGTGTTGACACCCTCGGAACGAAGTGGCAATTTATTTAGATTGCTTCGTCACTTCGTTCCTCGCAATGAATGACAGATTATTTTATCAATTAATTAACTACCTCACCCTCTTCGGCTGTCTTGGTGTCTGATTTGGTTTCTTCACCTTTGGCTTCATCTGCTTTTGGTTCCTCTTGTTTGTCTTTTTCACCGGCGGCTTTGTATAAAGCTTCGGCGTATTTTTGAACTAGTTCTGTCGCAGTTTTTAGTTTGGTGTCGACTGACTCCAAAGTGGCATCAGCTTTTTTGATTTCTTCTTCCAGTTCGTTGAGTGACTTTTCGATTTCTTCTTTGGCTGAAGCATCAAATTTATCACCGGAGTCTTTTATGACTTTGCGAGTTTGAATGATTAAAGTGTCGGCTTCATTTTTCTTGTCGACCAACTCTTTTTTCTTTTTGTCATCTTCAGCATATTTCTCAGCTTCTTGCTTCATTCTTTCGACTTCCTCATCAGAAAGATTGGTGGCATTTTTGATGGTGATCTTTTGCTCTTTACCGGTGGCTTTGTCTTTGGCAGAAACATTTAGAATACCGTTGGCGTCGATATCGAAGGTTACCTCAATTTGAGGAATACCACGAGGAGCAGCGGGAATACCATCGAGAATGAAACTTCCCAAAGTCTTGTTGTCACCGGCCATTGGACGCTCTCCCTGGAGAATATGAATCTCAACTTGAGGTTGATTGTCTGAAGCTGTAGAGAAAACTTGAGACTTACTGGAAGGAACTGTAGTGTTTCTTTCGATAAGTGGAGTCATGACACTACCCATTGTTTCGATACCAAGAGTAAGAGGAGTAACATCGAGAAGCAAAACATCTTTAACGTCTCCGGAGATAACTCCACCTTGAATAGCAGCTCCGAGAGCAACAGCTTCATCTGGGTTAACAGATTTGTTTGGTTCTTTGCCAAAGAAGTCTTTAACTACTTGTTGAACCTTGGGCATACGAGTCATACCACCGAC
>DATIKJ010000008.1:0-13230 GCA_035477615.1 Spirochaetia bacterium
ACCATTCTTTCCATGTTGCATCTTGAAATTGATAACCCCCCTTAGAAGTCCCTCCATCTCCGACTGCATTATATGCATCAGAAGAACCACCTGTTTCTGCTTTTCTAATTGCACTTGCTAAATTTTTTACATCTGGATCTAGTTGTGTTTCCATATTACCATTGTTCTGCAAATCCTCCAGTCGAACTACCTGAAGGCACTGTTAATGGTGCTCCTTGCGAAGTTGCTTTTAATGCTTGGATTTTAGCAAGGGCATTTTTTTCTATATTATCTAGTACTGTTCCAATATCTTGTCCTTGTAATAGTTTAGGAATAAATTCTTGAGCAATCATTGTTTTTAGGTCTGTTTGAGCTCCTTGTGCACCGAGTACTGGAGATATTGTTGTAGCAATTTCTGAGAGAGTATTAAAGATATTGGCATATTCTGCACTTGGTACGATTCCTTTATTTACATATTGCTGAAGTTGATTAACTAATGCTACAGGACTTATATTGAATCCGGCACTAGCAATTTGTTGTTTAGCTGTTTGAATCAATGGAGCTGCTTGATTATATGCTCCAGTCATGTTTTGCACATCTGCTCCTTGTTGTTGTTGTTGTTGAAGTGCACCAAGAGTAGAAAGTCCTCCTTGTCCGCCAAGCATTCCACCAGCTTGTCCAGTAATTGGCGAGTAAGGAACTTGGCCAATTGTTGTAGGTTGTAATAATCCAGCCCCTAAAACTGTTCCTTGAGCAGATAATCCACGTTGTGCCTGGTTTTGAGCTCCAGTGTAAGCCATTCCTCCTGCCTGAATTTTCATGGCCTGGGCTGCGTTTGCTGCTGCTAGTTGTGTCGACAAAGCAGATTCTTGTTCAGACAAAGCAGCTTGTTCTAATCTGTATTGTTCTTGAAGTAATCGATCACGACCTTCCTTTAATACAATACCCCCTGGTTCTGCATATAAATCAGTACGGGCTTTTGCATAGTTTTCTTTACTAATGCGAATATTGTTTTGAATCTGTTCTATGTCTTTAATTAGTTGCTTATATTCGGGACTTGTTTCTTGAGATTGTTCTATAAGTCTTGCTTGCGTGAGTGACTCGTTTTCTGTTTGCTGTCCTGCTTGTCCGACATTCTGAATTTGTTCTTTTGGTTCTGCTGAGCTTACTGGCTTAGGAGGTTCTACTTTAGGTGTAGTTGGTGTAGGAGTCGTAGGAGTTGTTGTGTTTCCATATTTAGCTATTGCTTCTCTTGTTTTTGGTCCTAGTATTCCATCTTCTGCAAGTCCAGCACCCAAAGCATTTAATGCCTTTTGTTGTGCTAAAACATTAGGATTCGGCTTTGTTTCATATTGTGTAATAGTGCCAGCTTTGTCGGTTGTAGATTTTACTGGACCTAAAAGTCCTGGATTGCTTCCTTGTTGAACTTGACTTGCATAAGTCATATTTTGTTGTGGTGCTGTAGCTGTAGTTTGATTAGTGGCAGGTGTTGTTTGTGATGCTGGACTAAACCCTAAAGATTTAGTTAAACTACCTAAGATACCGCTTGAAGTATCTCCAAATGGACTACTTTTTTTTGCTCCTGTTAATGTAAATGCGTTGTTAGCCATATATTTTTAATAATTATGATAATGATTGTGTAAATAAATTTGGATTCATTCCTTGTGCTCTACGACCTAGATTCACATTTACCGTCTTTGTCCCACAATACTGATCTAATAATGAAATTCCAGTATTATACAAATCTGCAAATTCTTTTGCTTTTGTCGCATCAGGATTTATTGATGAGAAGTATATCATTAGAGGTCTATAAACTAAGAGGTCATGATAAGCTTCGTCAAGTAACGGCATTTGTCCTATTGTATAAGTTGAAGCAGCAGCATCTGTTACTGTTATTCCTTGATACGGTTGATATAAAGTAGCTGCAGTCGTACTTGAAACTGAAACTAGCTGATACCATAAATTATCTCCTTTTGGTTGAGCAAATTGAATCCATCGACTTTCGTTTTGAATATTTGTAGTCGCAACAAATGTAGTAAGTGTTCCAACTAGCGTTGTTGCTCCATGTGCTAAAGTAATTGTTCCTGGAGTTGTATAGTCGTCTAAACTCAAGTCTGGGACTCTAAATTTGTAATTGAATGTAATTATGTTCCCAGTTGTTGATGGTATAGGCCAAATTCCTACTTGAGCTCCATGATCGCCTCCTGGATACATAAAGAAATTATTAGGAATATCTGAATAATAAGGGAATACATTCAATTTATCCCATTCTGCTCTAGTTAAGATTTCTGTTGGAGTCCATTTTAAATTCCCTACTGTAATTGTGAGAGTTTTAAGTTTTGAATAATTGGGAGGAAGTGGATAATATTGAAGCCCACCTACTGTAATATCTGCAGTTGCTCCAGCAGATAGTCCTACATTCCACGTAAGAGTTGTTCCACCATTAACCACTTGGCACATTCTAATGTCTCCATTCGAAAATGTGACTTGTATTTGGGTTGTATAATATGTCCAAGCGGAAGATAGAGTGGCTGAAGTAGCTCCAACCAATAATGCTCCAGTTAAAGTCAAGTCTTGTGCCCCTACAGTTTGAATGCTGAAACTGGTTTCGTTGTTGAAATATTTCTGCAAAAGATAGCGATGTGTATCGTTTATCATTTGCTTCCCCAAAGTCAAATTCTCAGTACTCTTATTTTGACTTAGCGACCCGTATAAATTATATAATGTTTGGAATGATTTCATAATATTTTAAATTAAGTAATAAAAAAAGTCCCTGCTAAATAATAACCAATACTTTGATAAAACTCGATAGTAACTCCTTGATCAGTAAATCCTACAACAGAAGCAGAGGCGAGCAGTGTTTGAGATTCATCAAAAGCATAAGCTAAATATAAAGTACTACTACCTGCAGCAGTATTAGCTAGTGAAAATTCATCTATATACATGTAGTTGCATCCTTGAACAATACTATCTTGGTCTGGAGTAGTAATAGGAGTAGGGAAATATCCAGTTAAATTCTCTGCTGTTCCAAAATGCGCTACGCCAGTTACAACTGCCTTTTTTGTAGATGCTGGAGGAGTTGATGTTCCGTTTGCATTATTCCCTACAATCCCATAGAACTCTACTTTTTTTGCACCAGGAAATGAGAAGGTAAATTGTTCTCTATTAGTTGCTGCTGGATTAGTAGCATAGGCAACTATTAAAAAAGATTGGTTAATTGAGTATACCAAATCTTTAGTAGACACCTTTGGAGAATCAGCTCCATCATGTTTATGAGAAGGGATTTTAGAAAGCGAAAATTGCTTTCGATTGTTGTAGTTTTCAATTTCGCTTCTTATTAAATTTTTTAATTTAATTTCATCCATATTATTATCTTATCCTTAATTCTCTTAAACGACAATACGAGGGATTTGTTGCTGTACTCGTTAATACGGCTTTTAATTGAATCCACTGTATATTTTCAAAGGTTGTAGTTGCTATTCCACTTAATTCTCCTACTCCACCACCTTGAGTTATTGGGACTGGAACAAAGTCTTCTGTAATATTTTTTCTGTAATATAAAGCAACAGATTCTCCAGTCACTAATGGTGTAGAAAGTTTAAATTCCAAATTAGTAAACGCTCTAGGTGTTAAATAAAGCCCTACTGGAATCATGTCTGTAATAACATAAGATTGCCCTCCTGTATAAGGTGCTGAAATACATTTATCTACTCCTCCGTCAGTTCCGTTGTACCAACCAATGATCAATTCATATCCTTGATTGTTGCCAAAAGGACCTGTCGTACTAATGGTAGGATTAGGGAAACTAACGGACTCTCCTTTGTATTGAAGGAGCGAATATGTATAACCATTATAAGTTCCATAAGACATTTGGTTAGACATAAAAATTGCATCAGTAGCTAAATCAATAGCCCACAATCCTCCGTATTCATTAATGGTTGTTCCTGAATTAGTTTTTGCTTGAAATCCTAAATAAATCATATTTCTATTATAGATAGCATCAGTCCAGATTATCATAGGGTTCAAGGTTTCGCTTAATTGAATAGGAATATTCTTATAAAAAGCAACGTTTGACCCATTTGTTTGATATATGTTACCCCTTTCTCCACAAAATATATAAGTAGTAGTGTTTACGGTTACCATACAAGCGACCATATTTTCCGACAAAAAGATAGGAGTTCCATACCCTTGCGACAATTTATCCCATGGATATATTCTGTTGTTCATCCCCCCTATTAATATTTGCCCATTTAGTTCCTCTAAACAAGTAACTACGTCATTATCAGGAATTGAAATAGCAGTACTTGTATATTGATAGGATTGAGTAATTGTAAAAGTAACTCCAGTATCATCTGTGTCAGGAGTGTGATTAAGGTCTACTTCTGCTGATTTAGAATTGTTTATTTTTGTAATGATTGCTCCTGTCGGAATACCTGCACCAACAATTTCACATCCAATCATGTTGTTTGTGAAGAAATTACTAACAGTAGTTATTGTATTGTCGCCAGCAACAGTCACACCATCATTGATTGTAGCTGTAGCAGAAAGACCAAATAAAGCTCCGTCTATTTCGGACAAAGTGCCGATAGATGAGCCGTTGCAAAAATATACAGCATCACGTTGAGAGTCAATTAGTGCATGATGAGACATTGTTGAATAGATTACTGATACATCTAAGTTCTGCCAATCTTCAATCCAAGAACTTGTTGTAAGAAAAGGCAAACTAGGAGTAATCGGTGTTCCAAAAGAATAATCTACTAGCCTAAAAACATTTAATGAATCTGAGTCAAACCAAAACAGATAGTTTTTCCAACCTATAAGACCAAAAGTATTTTCGTCTGCCGAAGACGCTTCACTTGCTCTATTGTGCATATATACCCATTGATAAGTAGCACCCATAAATTGCCCATCTCTAACCCAAATTCTTCCTTTATTGTCTCCTAGAAAATATAGTCTCCTTCCCCCGCCAACAGTAATATCTAACATACAAGAATCAGTAGGTATTCCCATATTTATAGTAGAAAAAGTCATAACTCCTGTTCCGTTGTCAGATACGAGTTGTTGAGCTCCTCCTGCCGATACCGAAGAAATTGTAAAAGTTGTAGGAGTTGGTGTAGTTAGTATATAGTACGCTTTTGTATTTTGAGTTAGACCATTAGGCAAATCGCTTCCTTGAAAAACAATTGCTGTATTTACTAAAAGAGGCACAACGCCATCATAAGTAAAGACGTCGGTAGTATGGTCACAAGTAAAAGCCACAGTTGTAATTTTGCCTTGGCTTTGCATATTTTCAGTAGACATTGCAACTCCCACTTCACCTTGAATAGAAGATGGGTCAATGTTTCTCATATCATAAATACCTGTGTATGGATTATTTGAGATACCATATTCCCATCCGCTTACTACTATATCTTTACCTGCTTTTGTTTTTTCTATTGTGTATGACATATTAATAATTCTTCCACCCATCATGGATGATTTTTACTACTGTTGTTGCTCCGACCCTTAGTCCTTTGTCGTGTAATTGATGTGAAAAATCATAACCCTCGTCTATTGTAACATACTCACCATTTACTTTATTGCTTTGAAATCTAAAAATAACATCTTTTGCCCAATCCCCCATTTTACATATCATTAATCCTGTGTTTATCAATAGTGATTTCCCTTCAAATTCTGTAAATGTTTTAGACAATTTTTTTGCTTCTTCTATTGAAATATTTCTATAATGCCATTTGTCGGTTGTATTAACTGCAATTGACGACATTCCTTGCTCATTTTTTATAGCAATTACTGCGGAAATAACATCAAGATTATTTTCATTCATTTCGTTTAACATTTTTTCAAGCCACCCCTCTTCAGGTTCTATGTCCGAATGTATCATTGCAAAATAATCATATTTGCCCTTTATTCCAAAATCCCAAAGTGTGTTAAATCCTATGGGGATAACACTACTATTAAAAGAAGAACGCTCAATATGAAAATCTTTTGCGTTTGAACAAAATAAAGCCATAGCAGACCTTACTTTACATTTTTTATCGTATGTTGGCATTGTGAGTAGTAATGTTTTCATGTTATACGTTTGTGTCTAATGTTTTTACATTGGCTATCGGATTTGTGTTAATTGTCTTAATGTTTGATTTTGGGTTTGTATTATATGTTTTTAGATTTGCTGGGCCTAATGCTGGCAACTCAACACTAAATACCTGCGTAAATCCATCGGCACTAGCACCAAGCCAACAGTTTACATAATGACTTGAATCAATTTGAAAGCATGAATTATACAAACAGTCAGTTGTCTCAAATTCTAATTGACTAGATACAGTGGTAACTGCCCAGGTCGTAGTATTTATTTCAAATGTTTGAGTAAATCCATCGCCGTCTAGTCCCTGCCAATAATTTAAAACATGGTTGTTGTCAATTTTTACACAAGAATTATAACTGCCCACATCTGTATCAAAAACTTTTACAGCACCTGAGGTAGTTATAGCCCAGGTAGTAGTATTTACCGTAAATACCTGACATCTTCCATCTGTTGTTGTTGCACCACCAAGCCAAAAATTAATTAAGTGAGTATCGTCTAGTTTGCAACAAGAAGGGAAAGCTCCGTTTTGTGTATCAAATTCTAATACGGTTGTTGTTGTAATTGCCCAGGTAGTAGTATTTACCGTAAATACCTGACATCTTCCATCCCCAGCACTGTCTTGCCAAAAGTTTACAAAATGATTTGCATCCATCTGCACACAAGAATTGTAAGCATCATCAACACCCTCAAATTCAAGTAGAGTATTGGCAGTAGTTACTGCCCAGGTAGTAGTATTTACCGTAAATACTTGTGCTTTACCATCCTGGTCTAATCCTCTCCAAAAATTAATGAAATGATTAGTGTCTATTTTACAACAAGAATTAAGTATCCCCGTAGATGTATCAAATTCTAACGTACTATTAGCTGTTGTTACAACCCAAGTGGATGTATTAATAGTGAATACCTGAACCTTTCCATCGCCGTCTACATCTCCCCAAAAATTAATGAAATGATTAGTGTCTATTTGTGAACACGAATTATCTGTAGCTTGTTGTGTATCAAATTCTAGTCTTTCTGCGGCAGTAGTAATTGCCCAAGTGGATGTATTAATAGTGAATACTTGCGTAAATCCATCTGAACTAATACCAGACCAAAAATTAATAAAATGAGTATCATCAATTTTCGCACACGAGTTATAAGCTCCGTCTGCTGGGTCAAACTCAAAACGATCCCCTGATGTTGTTACTGCCCAGGTTGCCATTGTAGTAATGTATTATTTCCAATATGTAAAGGCTTAATACGACTATCTAGCCACACTTCAAATCCTGCATTAACAGCTCTCTCGCAAAATTGAACATCTTCTGACATTGTTCTCTCTGTAAATTCATGACCATCAACAACTATAGGTTTATCAAAAATCTGTCTTGTCCTTTCAAAAATGCGTTCTTGATATATCTCGTTTAATTTTTTTAATACTTCAATTTTAATAAGCATACAACCTGTTCCTCCTGCATCAATTTTATGCAAATCTCCATTTTCTATAAAATCTTTAATTGGTTCATACAAATCTACCCCACCAACTTCTCTTTTATAAAAAGCGCAAAGAGTGTGGTTCCCTTCTTTATTAGGATTACGAGTTACTATTGGAGCAATAACAATATCCTTATCGTCTTCTAACATTTTTTCTAATGTGTCTGGAGGAATTGGATTATCGTCATCCACAAATAATAAGTGTGAAACGCCCTTTTCTATTGCTTCTTTAGCTATTCCATTGCGAGCAATTTCTATCATTTGTCTTTCAACTACCATAAAGGCACAAGAACAAGGTTTGTGTAATTGTAAAAGAGATTGAACCATTATTGATGGAAACATTCCGCTTCCGTTTGGTACACCTATTAAAATGAAATTGTCTTTTTTCATTATGCTACGTTACTCTGTTGGTCAGGTGATGGATTAAAGAATATTACATCAGCTGAAACTGCAAAGCCGACTACTTTGCCTATTGAATCTGCCCCTGTTGGATATGTTTCTTGCATAGCACCAAGGGTTTCTCCTGCATAAAGTGTTGCACCTACTGTCCAATTCCAAGCAGTTAAAAATACAAATGAACCAGGGAGTGCAACCTTCATGGCTTGCCCATCTGTTTTTGTTTCCATGGCAATCCCCATCATTCCATTACAAGTTGCAACTACATCAGCGTCTACTTCAAGCCATTTTCCACCACTACCCAAGAATACTAAATCTCCAGCATAAGCAGTATATCCTGATTGTATTGAGTTTGTAGATGGTCCAGTACAAGTCGCATCGGATGTGGGTAGTGTTAAATCGAATCCAGCCCCAGCACTGACTTCAATAGTGGAAGTTATTGCTTGAGGACCAGTAGGACCTGTAGGGCCTTGTGGTCCAGTTGCGCCATCATTTCCAGTAACACCTTGAGGGCCAGTAGGTCCGTCATTCCCGTTAGGCCCAGTAGGTCCTTGAGGCCCTGTAGGACCGGTTGGACCTGGAGCTCCATTACTTCCGCTAGGGCCTGTTGGCCCAGGGACAGTAGAGTTGGCTCCTGTTGCTCCAGTAGGACCAATTGCACCTGTAGGGCCAGTAGGGCCTGTTGGACCTGTTGGACCTGTAACTCCAGTCGGACCTGTGGGGCCAGTACTACCAGTTGCTCCTCCAGTGGGGCCAGTAGGACCTGTGTTTCCAGTTAATCCTTTGTTGCCGGTTTCTCCAGTTGGACCAGTGGCTCCTATATTTCCAGTAAGTCCAGTTGGACCGGTTATTCCAGTAGGTCCTGTTGGGCCTGTGGCACCTGTGGCACCTGTAGCACCTGTACTACCAGTTGCATCAACAAGCATTCTATGTGTGACAGGATCTACATAAATAGTTACAGGGCTTTTCCCATCTACGTTCGATGTTCCTAATAAAACTGGTACACTATTTTCGTCTCTATTTGCTATATCTGCCATATTTTTTTATGTATTATCTATTAAAAGTTTTCCGCCAATACTACAATATATAGGCACTGGCGTTACTTCATCGACACTTGATATTCCCATTAAAGTAGGTACACTATTTTCGTCTCTAGGAGAATTTTCTGGACCTTTATCTGTTCCAGATGTTCCCATAGCAGCCATTAGAGCATGACTTGTTGCACTCACTTTGATAGGAATCACAGTTTTACCGTCTGTGCATGATGTTCCTAGTATTACAGATATTCCATTTTCATCTTTATTTGCATTCATTTTATAAATAAGAAACTATTATATCTTGCGTTGCTCCTGAAGTTACTATTGTTAATCCTACATCAAAGCTTATATCATAAATTTTATTTACTTCATTTTGAAGCAATGTTCCAGGAGACGTAATTATTCTTATTGGTGTTCCTGCTGCAGAAGTGTTGTTGTAAATAGTAATAACTCCATTTGCTTTGGCAGTAAAATCAATAGAATGCAAAAATCCTGGAGCAGGCTTAATTACTGTAGTTGTTGGTGCAGCTAGGACTATTGTTGCATACTTATATCCTACTCCTACCCCATTGTCGTCTTTAATTTTTGATCCTCTTTCTGTTATACTCATAATTTTTTAATTCGGTTAGTTGTCCTGATAAGAGTTTCGTATTTGTCATTAATAGCTCTTTCTCGATCATCGAGCTTCTTTTCTCTTATTTTGAGGGCATCTTTATAATTTTTATTGGCATACTCGTTTGTTTTGTTTTGTTCCTCTTTTTTAATAATTTCTTGTTCTCTTTCTCTAAAAACCTTGTCTTGTTCTTCTCGTTTAGAAATTGTTTGTTTATATAAAATCTCGGCTTTTTCTTTCAATTCGGCTATAATTTTTTTGTTTTTAGAAACTTCTTTTTTGTCTTCTTCGAGAATATTAATCTCTTCTTTAAGCTTTTTTTCTTCTTTTTCAAAGACTTTAATTCTCTCAGAAAATTCAAACTTATTTGTAGATAAGTCCAACGATTCTTGTTCTAGAGTAGTTTTTATTTCCCTTACTCTATCCCATTCATCATCTAAAGGTTTTTGAAGATCATTCTTGATTGCAGTCAATCTTTCTACTTCTTTTTTCAATTCATCGATCCTTACTTGCAGAGATTCAGTTTCTTTGCTTAATTCAGATTTCATCCCTGCAAGAAAAGTCGAATATTGATTTTCTAAGCCTGATAAAGTTTCTCTCAATTTGTCGATTTTCTCAGCAATATATATACCCTCATCAATTTGTTGTTTTTTTTGAGTATTTATTACTGTTGAGATAGTTTTTTTATCAAGTAGTTTCATGGCTAATCTATAGGGGAATCTGGCTGCTTCCCTAGTTTAACTAAATTTTCTTCTTTAGTTTCTTCGGCAAAAACTCTATTTAAATCTCCACCCTCATCGACTGCCTTAGACCCTTTAAGACTCAAGTTTTCCTTAGGCAAATCTTTGACTTGCATTTTAGAAATTGGTAATGGCTCCAAGCATTTTTGGATTAAAGGCTCAAGAGTCTTGTCGTCTCTAGTTGGAGGAAGTCCCCCACCCATATTAGACATTCTTTTGTATTCATCGCCCTTATACCATTCTCTCTCTGCCCACTTATAAGCCCACTTTTTACGAATTTCCTGAATGCTTTCAAGTGTTTCGTTTGGGATTAAAATTGGAGATCGAGTATTTGCTTTAAATGTGTACTCTTTATTATTCCAAAGAACAACAAAATCTTCATCACTGCAATTTGTAAACCTAAAAACTCCATCAAACTCGTCTGTAATCTTTATTTCTTCTTTATTTTCCATATTATTAGTTGATTTCAGGCATCAACTGGCCTCTTTTAATAATAATCTACTCTTGCCTCATTCTTGCTCACCATTTCTGATGAGCAAAGTGAGGCAAGATTTAAAACTTACAATTGAATTGTTGCTAATTGCGATTTGCCGTCTTCTCCTGCAACTGTTGCTGTTCCAACTCTTGTTTTAGTTGCAACAACATAGGTACAAACTGCACCTGCTACTGAAGCAGATGGCATTAAATCAAGACCAATTGCTGTATTGCCTTGGTTTAGTAATGCAACTGCACCTTTTGTAACTATAAATCCATAACTAGCAACTGTTGAAGTTGAAGCTGGGATTGGATACAAAGTTGCTCCAATAACTCGTCCAGTTAGTGTTGTAGGACAAACTACTACTCCGTGAGTTGTAATAGCTGCACCATTTTTTCCACCATATTGAGGAAGAGTTAAAGATGCTTTTGAGTCGGAAACATTTGTAGCAACTGCCACTGGATGATCAAGAGTTAAAACAACTGTTCCACTTGTAGTTGATTGAGCCGGATGGGAAACAATCTTAAATGTCTGACCAATTCCTGTTCCTGCACTAATAACTACATATCCACCTGCATATTGGTTAGCAGTAACTGCTGTTCCACCAAGAGTTACAGTTAAAGTTGTTGCTCCAATTGCTGCTGTCGCACAAGTTAAACCTGTGTGATTTGCACCAATAGTAGCTGGACTTTGAACAAGAACTCCTGAAACAAGAGCTGCTACACCGTTTTGAACTAATGCTAGTTCATGACCATCTTCAGTTGTAAACTTAGCTCCTAGCAAAGTATCAATTGATTGGTCGGTGTCCGTTTTGTATAAAGCAAACGGAGAACTTTTGAAATCTGATATATACATAATTTCTTTTAAGTTAAATTAATAATTAAGCTGTAGCACCTGTAGGACCAGTAGGGCCTGTTGGACCAGTTGGACCTGTAACTCCAGTCGGACCTGTGGGTCCTGTTGGTCCAGTGTATCCACTAAAGTTTCCTGATGGAATTTGTGCTCCCATCATTAGTGCTGGATCGTAATTTTTTGCGTTTAAAGCCATACTATTTTTTTAAATTAGATTAATAATACGACCTAAGCAATTCCTGTGATACCTGTTAGAACTCCATTACGTAATGGTGCTCTACAGATAAGCTGACCTCCCATAATCATAAAGCCATTTACAGCTCCTTGATTGTAGGCCCTTACCCAATTTGTCCAAGTAAATGCTTTTGAAGCACTTGATGGATTTGTGTAAGCGTAGATGTTTCCTTCAATTTGTTTGTCTTGAAGCGAAACAGCTTCTCCTTCCCACCAATTTAAACCATAGAAAGCTAGATAATCTAGATTCAAAAGATAGAAGTAACCTGTCGTACATTTCTTGTCACGATAGATTGTTAATCCGTCCCATACTAATCCTACTCCACCTTTATACCCAGTGCCTGACTTCATTTTACTGAAATCCGTATAGGTATTTCTTTGGAAAGGCATTAATAGCTGTTCGAAGTATGACCAAGTAGTGTAGTCAGTGTAAGCCATAGTTGGAGCAACATTACCATCAGTAATACTGTTGGAAAGTTGGCGAACTTTTAACAAGGAAATTGTCCCTGAAGAAGCTGTTACTGTAGCGTTTAACCCTGCATAAGTTGAACGTGAAAGTCCTCCATACGTAGATAGAACAGAACCGTCATCAACGATACCTGTTAGACCCATAGGAGCCTTACCTCCAAATGCTGAACCTGAACCTTGGAAGAATGTACCAATATCGTCTGCGCCATCTTGTGCACGGGACTTCATCATGGTCTTCATAAGGTTTAGTTTTTGACTTGGGGTTTTGTTTACAGACAAGTCTGATCCTGCTAATGCGACATTTGTAGCTACGAATGTAGGATAGAAAGTCATATTAACTGAAACTGGTTGCTGTGTAGTTGGAAGTTGATCAAAACCATTAAAGGCTACTGAAGCAACACCCTTCTGATATTTCATTGGGAAGAGCATTTGAGATCCATCCCATTTCTCTGTATTAGAGAGAACTTCACCAAAAAACATGTTATCTTTCAAAATCTGGTCAACCCAGGCTGGTGCAAGATATTGGTTTGTGGTTGTTTGTATATTAATGTTTGGCTGCATAATAATAAATTTATATTAACTAATAATACTAACCGATTAATTTGTTGATAATTTTGTCTACTGCTTTCCAAGATTGATCTGTAGGAATTTTGTTCTCTACGACTTCCTTGGAAGGATTCATAGATCGAGAAGCAAGGTCTTTCTTCCTATTATTTTGTGGTGCAGACTTTCTGGATTCTTGGAAAACCTTAAATGTTTCTTCAAAATCAGGAAATTCTATTACTTCACCATCAGAATTTTTAGGAGCAACTCTCTTTATAAATTCAACGAACTCTCCTCTTAATTTACGAGCTAGTGGATCTTTTGATGTTATGTCGACATTA
>DATIKJ010000009.1:0-36152 GCA_035477615.1 Spirochaetia bacterium
GGATAATTAGCCACTAATGCCTGCTGACGCTTCAAAAGCGCATTAAAAAGCGTGGACTTCCCCACGTTTGGTAAACCAACAATACCGACTCTTAATGACATGCCCTATTATCTCATTCGTACGTTAATTAAGCCACAAAAAAACCAGGCGACCCAAAAGGCCAACCTGGTTAAAATAACCTATCAATAACTTTGATAGCGATAAAAACGACCCATCAAAATACCGATTATTGTTTTTCCATCGATAATCTCTCCAGAAAAACACATATCTAAAGCTCTTGCATAAGACATCCAATGAACCTTTGTATCTTCATTTTCATCAACTAATCCTCCACCTGCACCAGCAACTAGTACTTTTGAAAATACTGGTGCATAAAATAATATAATATACTCATCACTTCCACCGGGAGAAGGGAAAAATCCCGACATCTGAATTAACTGACCCAAAGGAACACCCGCTTCTTCCATTGATTCACGACGAGCACATTCTTCCGGAGCGTCTTCTCCCAAACCACCAGCTACCAACTCCAATGTTCGACCAGACTTATCATAAGGAACTTTATCTATTAACCCTTTTTCTGAATAAGTTGCCAACCGAAACTGTTCTACCAAAAGAATCTCATTAGTTGGTACACAATGAATCAAAACAGCCACGCTTGGTTTTCTTCGACATACTGACCAAGTAAACTCTGGACTCATTGTGCCGTCAAATTTCTGGTGCTGCTCCGTAATATTTTCAACTTTAAACATTCTGCCATCAAATACTGTCTTTCTCTTCAAAATTTTCACCAAACCATCATATAAAGAGATATACATCTATTCTCCTCCTCAATTAAAAATATAAATGTTCAAAATCTCCTATAGTATACCATAAAGAACCAATTCTTTAAAAAAACACCCTCCATTTCTGGAGGGTAATACTAATTTAGCCACTGAATAGACTCGACTGTCTCCAGCACTTCGATCAAATCACACCGAAAGACTGTGGCAGTAGCAACATACTCTCCAAACTCTTTATAAGTAATAACCACCAGTAATGCCCCATCTTCATAATACTTTGGCTCAATCAAAAATTTATCAGTTTCCCATTCTTTGTCAGACATCGACCACAAAAGTTCCAACAAATCTTTAGTGATTATCCTAAAGCCATACTTCACTCCTTCTGCAAAAATAAAATCAATCTCATTTTTACCAATGTAGACGATACCGCCTATATCATTTACCATCCATACGGGCTTCATTTGTTGCCTCCGTTTTTAATGTGTTCTTGGAAAAGATTCTACCACAAACTTCTTTTTTCTCTTCTCTTCATTCTCTTTATCTCTACCTCAATCTTCAGAGCCTCTCTCTTTCCTATTACTTTTTTTACATATCTCAAAGTTACCGGGGCTCTACCTCTAGTATACTTTGCTCCCTTTCCAAGATTGTGAACTGCTACTCGAGTCTCTACATCATCTGTAATCCCAGTATAAAAAGTTCCATCGCTACATTCCAAAATATACACATACCACTCCTTCATCTGACAACAATTTTAAGTCGTGGTGCTGACAAAGTCATATTTCCCCCAACAACCTTCCCCTCAATATAGTACTGATTCTGTCCTCTCCAAATAGACATTGGTTTTGTATAAAAACTTCTCTTTCCATTACTGTTTGAGGTACTCTCGCTAAAGTCCACCACTCGATGATTGGTAAGATCATAAAGTCTAATAGCACCAGCACTTCCCTCTAACCATCCCTGCCAAGAAACTTCTACTGTCTTTCCATACAAAGATGCATCCAAAGTAAAATCACTCCCTACAACTTTCATCCAATCCAAGCTACTAACCTCTCCTCCTGTAAGTGACACAAAAGTATCTTTTGTTTTTGTCGTTCCGACTGTTTTCATCAATCCAGCATTTTTTTCTAATATATAAACTCGATTTTCCAACGACTTCACTCTCTCTTCCAAAGTTCTTGTCGTCGTCTCTGCCAGCACTGTCGGACTATTTTTTTCCACAGAAAGCCTCCAAACCTGCCAACCAGCCAAACATAACACTGTCAACAGTATCAAGACACTTGTCCTTTTTATGGCCATAAATCAGTCTAACATAATCAAATCTTCTCTACCTTTACCCCATCGGCACAGTCCTCTACTTTGTATCCCATCTCCTCAATCTGTTTTCGTAAAGCGTCCGACTCCGCCCAGTTCTTTTCTTTACGACTCTCTTCTCTTTTGGCAAGCATTTTTTTTATCTCTTCTGGAACACCAATGTTTTTTTCTTCTTCTGTTCCTAAGTTTAGCCCCAAAACCGAGTCCATGACGACAATCAAATTTTTCTTAGCCGAGTCCGAGATATTACTCTTCATCATTTCCCAAACCACCGCCAAAGCCGATGAAGTATTCAAATCATCCTCCATGGCTTCTACAAACTTTTTATAAAACTCTTCTCCTTCATCAGACCACCCATCTGCTGTCACTGGTATATCTGTCAAATCCACAACCATCTTATTCAAATTTTTTAGTGACTTCTGCGCCCCAGCCAAACCCTCCCAGGTAAAGTTCATCTGCTTGTGATAATGAGTTGTCAAAAAATAATATCGTAGTGCCAACGGTGAAAATCCTTTTTCAGCAAGATCGGTTAATTTGTATAGATTATCCAAACTCTTACTCATCTTCTTACCATCCACCATTAAATAAGTTGTATGCAACCAGTACTTCACAAATGGTTTTTTCCCAGTTCCCGCTTCACTTTGAGCAATCTCATTTGGGTGATGAATCGACAGATGATCTTCTCCTCCAGTATGAATATCAAACTGTTCTCCCAAATACTTCATACTCATAGCACTACACTCGATATGCCAACCAGGGAAACCATCCCCCCAAGGACTTGACCAATGCATCACATGGTCACGGTACTTACCGACTCTCTTAAACCATAGTACAAAATCGGCTGGATGCTTTTTATGTAGTCCTGTCTCAACCTCTGATCTAGCTGCTACCGTCTTGTCTTCAAACGACTGATTAAACATCTTGCCATAATCTACAAACCTGGTTACATCAAAATAAACTGCCTCGGGAGTGTCATAACCATAACCGTTAGCAATAATTTTTTCAATTAGTGCAATCTGGTCTGTGATATGTTCTGTGGCCCTGCAAACCACTGTTGGCGGCAATATATTCAGTTCGTTCATCACCTTATTAAAATAATCGGTATATTCCTGTGCTACTTCCCATACTGTTTTCCCAGCAGCTGCAGCTCCCTTTTCCATCTTGTCTTCTCCCTCGTCTGCATCAGATACCAAGTGCCCTACATCCGTCACATTCTGTACATGCTTCACTTTTAGCTCTTCAATAACCTCCAGGGTTCTTCGCAAAATATCATCTGTTACATATTTTCTGCCATGACCAATATGGGTAAAACCATAGACCGTTGGACCACAAGCATACATTCCAATCTCCCCTTTATGTATAGGTACTATTTCCTCTATCTTTTTTGTCAGACTATTATAGATGTGTAGCATATACTCATATTCTAACTCATTCTAGTTGAGTTATACTCAGACTCAAATGAAACGCTGGCTTGCTATTATTATTTCTTCTCTCCTTCTAGTTCTTTTTATTTATCCATCAGCTTTCATATATACCCAAGACACACTCCCAGACAGAAACGACACTCGACTAATCACCTACATCATCGGCCAAGTCCAAGATAATCTAATTAATCACCAACCACTCTTTTACGGCCGTTTCTTCGCTCCCGACCAAAACACTCTCGCCTACTCCGACCTCTTTCTCACCAGTTCTCTTGTTACCCTACCCTTTCGGCTTTTTACCGACTCCCCCATTGTTATTTTTAATCTCGCTTTCATCATTAACTCCGTTCTTACTTCCTGTTCCGCCTTTCTCTTGTTTTTCTATCTCTTTAAAAATAACTGGATAGCCATTACCACCACTCTTCTTTTCACGCTTTCCGGTTTTCATCTACACTATTATCCTCATTTACAGATGTTCTCTCTCTGGCCTTTTCTTCTGAGCATTTATTTTTTCCTTCGCTTTCAAAAAGAAAAGCGTCCTCTCTTTCTCACTCTTTTTTTCATCACTACTACTCTGCAAATATTTGAAACTATTTTTCTCGCCTATCTTATCTTCTTCACCTTCTTCATTCTCTTTCTTACTTCACCCCAAAAACCATATAAAACCATCATCGTTTATCTGCTTCCCTTTTTACCCATCTGGATATTATTTATCCTTCCTTATCTTCAACTGCATCTCTCTTTCCCAGAGGCATCCCGACCGATAAGAGACGCAGCCCATTTCTCACTTGGTCTTGAACAACCTTTTACTATGTATCATAGTCTCACCCTCATCGGTATCTTTCTTCTTGCCTTCCTTACCAAAGTTAAGATCAAACAATGGTGGCCCATTTTTCTTTTTTCTTTGACCATGTCTTTTGGGCCAGTAGTCAAAATCCTAGGTCAAACCGTTAAAATTTTCGAACTTCCCATTCCCCTTCCTTACACCATCTTCTATTATCTTTTCCCTGGGTTTACTGGTTTTCGTACTCCCAGCCGCTTTATAGTCCTCACTCTTCTTTCCGCCACAGTAATTATTGGTTTCTCTTTCATACCTTTAATCAATAAATTAAAAATCAAAACAAAAATATTTCTCACTTTTTTTATCTTTTCATTACTTCTTTTAGAAGCAGATCTCCCTCTAAAAGGTTTCCCTGTAAACATCAATATGCATCCTGTGTATCAACAGGTTGCCGCTCTTCCTCAAAATGCTGTTATTCTGGAACTGCCCATCAAACTCTGGAACATGCCCGACAATGAAATTGAGTCTATCCGCTCCCTCTACTCCCTGTCTCATCGCCATCGCCGACTTGGTGGCTACTCCGGCTTTGCTACCAACAACTGGATTAACTTGATTGAAAAAATCAATACCAACGGATTAAATACTGATAATCTTAAACAACTTCACACCTTAGGGGTAACTCACTACATTAAAAATAACCAACTCTTTCCTTTGCCATAACTACTCAGACATTCTGCCCTTTTCCATATTTGTCTGTGACCGATTAATCAATATATTTACCCAAGAGTCTTTCTTCTTTTTCTCTATATATTTTTCCTGTTTTTCTTGCTGTGACTGCAATTTATTTTCTTCCGCAATCTTCCTGTCTAGTTCTTGTTTTCTTTGTATAAAAGTCGCCAGCTCTGCCCTAACTTCATCAAATCGCTGTCTTTCAGCTGCTTTTCTCTGTTCATTAAATGCCACACTAGAATTTCCACCCGCTTTATCTACCAACTGATTAGTCGCCTGGGTGGAAGCACCCATCGTAATCTGCTCAATTGACTCTGAAGCAATATCTGCCACCGCTCCAGCCGTACCCTTGACAGCACTCTTTCCAATCTCAAATAAATTATCGGCCACACTCTGGCCAACTTGACCTAATACACCAGGCATCACCTTCATTTAATCACATTTTAGCCATAAAAATACCCGGGTTGCTAAGTGCTTCCCGGGACTATTTTTTGAGGTTGGCGAGATCGAAACTACGAGTAGTTAAGATCGACTCTTTTTATAGGGACGCCAACCAAATCCCACACCTTTAAATTAATATGCCTGTATCATACTACAACTATAGGATAATGTCAAGTCTGTGGTATATGTTTTAAGCACAAAATACATTCAAATAGTTACATCTCGTTTCTACCTTCCAAAGCTCTTAGTAGTGTTTGAACGTCAGCATACTCCACATCAGCTCCGGTTGGCAAACCTCTTCCAATTCTGGTAATCTTCATGTTCTCAGCAAGGCCGATGTCTTTAATTTTCTGAGTAATATACATCGCCGTCGCTTCCCCTTCCATGTTTGGATTTGTTGCAATAATAAGCTCCTTAATCTCTCCTGTCTTCACTCGACCCAGCAGCTGAGGAATTCGTAAATCATTTGGCCCAATATTGGCCAATGGATTAATCACCCCGCCCAAGACATGGTAAACCCCCTTAAATCCATCTGCTCTTTCAAAAGCTAAAAGATCTAAGGCGTTCTCCACCACACACACCTGTGATCTATCACGACTCTCGTCCTGACAAACAGGACAAAACTCCTCTTCACCCACATTGAAACACAGTGCACAAAGCTTAGTATCCTTCTTTAAGTTTTCCAAAGACTCGCTAAACTTGGTCAACTTTTCCTGAGGTACATTCAGAAGATAGTAAGCCAATCGTGCTGCCGACTTTGGCCCAACCCCAGGCAAAGACTCAAACGCATCAATCACTTTTTGAACCGGCCGAATACTTCTCATGGTTTCTTACATTCCCATACCTTTTGGCATATTCGCCAAAACTTTAGATAAGTCCCCCATCGAGTCCTTCATTTCCTCGGCTGAGTATTTCTGGGCTTTAGTAATAGCCTCGTTAATCACTTTCACCGCTTTGTTCATATTCTCATCATCAATATAAAGCTCTTTAAGTTTTCCGTCTCCTGTTACCACCGCCTTAACTCCATTCTCTTCAACCTCAGTTTTATGATTCTGAATCTTTTTCTGTAGTATAGCCAGCTTAGCAATAGCTGCTCCTTGCGAACCGAACTGTTTTATTCCGTTAAACATTTTTAAATTATATTAATAACTTTCTCAAAACCTATTGTATATCATCCTCCAAAAATCTTCTCTGCTGCCGCCACAATCCCCTTATCCTCATTTACTTCAACATTTACCGGCTCAACATTCAAATCTGATGGCTCTGGCTCTGTTCTAGCAGGACCTTTCTCACCCAAAACACACTTAAAAGTCATCGGTCCCCAGATCTTAGTCATTTGTTCTTCTATTATTTTCTTTTTTACTTCTCTCTCCAACATATCCTGTTGAAATCTTGATGTCACCGACAAAGTAATTGATTTACCCTTAACATCCACTGGTGATACCAACCGTAACATTCCCGCCAAAGAACCCCCACAACTAGTGGACATCACATTTATAAAATCCATCCACTCCGTTTTTATCCTATCTATTCCCACTAAAGGGCCATCATAATTTTGCACAACAACATTACTCTTATCTTCCTCTTTTTCCCCCAAAATAGCACTTTCCATACTAACAGTTTTAGTTTTTTCTTTACTCACTTCTTGCCGGGCAGGCGCCTCTGCTTTTGGGACCGTTTCCCTCCACCCACTATCATCTACAGCCAAAGTAAGTAAAGCAATTTCCAATGGCAATAATGGTAGTGGTGATACCTTTATTTTGTCTGTTGCTTGAATCAGCTCATCAATTAATATCAATTCATCACAAACTGACACTCCTCTTTCAAAATTTTCTTCCAATATGGCTTTTTCTTCTCGTAATAATGATGTTGCCAAAACTTGAGCTTTAATTCCAGCTTTTTCCATCTCATTAAATATTTTTACTACTTTTCCAGCTTCACGTTTTTTAGCCGCATCTAGTAATTGTCTAATCGACTGCCGTCCCACAATTCCCAAAACTTCTAAAACCAGTGACGAGTCAATCGTTTTTTCGTAAGCTGCCAACTGCTCCAGCAATTTGTGTCCCTCCCTGAAACTTCCATCTGTTGCCTCAGCAATCTCCCGAAGTGCCTCTTCATCTATATCCAGTTCCTCTCCTTTGACTGCTTTCATGAGAGACTTCATAATTTCTTTGATACTCGCTTTAGAAAAATTAACTCTTGCACAACGACTCATAATAGTTTCCGGAACCTTCGCTGACTCAGTAGTACAAAGTATAAAAATTGCGTGTTTTGGTGGCTCTTCCAAAGTCTTCAAGAGAGCATTAAACCCTGCATTTGACACCATATGTACCTCATCGATGATATAAACCTTTTTTGATAGTGACACAGGTGCTAGACGCACCTTCTCTCGCAAGTCACGAATATCATCCACCAAGCCACTGGAAGCGGCATCTATCTCAATCACATCTACGCTACTACCAAGAGCCAAACTAACACAGGCATTACACTTTCCACAGGGTTCCTCAAAATTATTTTTCTTTTCCTGATTTTTCTCGCAGTTTACCACCTGAGCCAAGATTCTAGCGGTACTTGTCTTACCAGAACCACGAGGACCCACAAAAAGGTATGCATGAGATATCTTGCCACTTTTTAAAGTAGATTCCAAAGACTCACGCACAGACACAAGATCTAGCTCGGCAATTTTCTTTGGTCGGTATTTTTGGTAAAAGCTCACAGTAACAACTACCTTATGTTGTCCCCCTCACTCGTGTCAACTATCAATAACTCTATCAAAACCACTCAGTTTTTTGGAGTACTATATCAATTCTCATTCTTCCAAGTCCTCTCCAAAAAATATATAAATTACTCAATAAAGTGAATTTGTTTACCCCATCGCCATAAACACCATTTTTCACAAAAATGGCTCCCCAAAAGGGAGCCAAAACTAGACTAATTAATCATTTTCTATTTATTCATGGGTACGAAAAAATTTACGAAATCGAGCTTTAATCACATCAATTGGAGTGGCAGAAACAAAAGTAAGAGTTTCTGTGGGCATTTTTTTCATTGTTTCATCACTTACAACTGTACTTCCGTTGTGAATAGTAATCAGATGCCAGTCATCATCATTATTGGTGATGACAATTTCTTTATTACCTTCACGAATCTCAATGTCCAAAGCACCCGTCCAGTCCGAGACTGAAACTAGTAGATCCTCATCCTCTGCCGAAAAAACTAAATACTCCTTTTGATGAACTCCGCTACCTCTTTTTTCCAAATGAATGGGGTTATCGTGATATTTCAAAAGTTTTTGACTTTTCGACACAACATCATCAACCTGACCAGACAATCTATATCTAAAATCAAATACCCTATTGATCAAAAGATTCGTCAAAATTTGAATTGCGACAGACATGTCATCCATTCGAAGAACATTGCTCTTTAGTTTTATATTAGACGGCATCAGTATCATCCCCTTCCGGTATTTTTCGACTGACAAGAATAACTTTTGTAAGAATGTCTCTCTTCGATACTATTCGAACAATGCAAATCTGACGATCTGAAACAAAAGTAACCACTGGCTTTTCCTTAGTGTCCAAACACAACTTTCTACGAGGTTTTAAGGGAATAACGACCATTGTATCTACTATGTGGAATGTCCCTGCCAGACTTGCTTCTTCTAAAACATTAAAAACATCCCGATGGGCAGAATGAATATTCACAACATCAAATGTCCTATTCTGTAAAACCTTAAGTACTCCGAATACCGCTTTTCCTAAAGTTATTTCATCTGAAACTACAATAGATTTAACCATCTCCACCTCCTTAATTAAGTTTCTTTATGTATCCGATACTCGACACTAAAATAATCCTTCTTGTTGAATCTGTGTTCAAATCGAATCTTTAACTCAGTGCAGATCATCACCACAGACTCATCCTCCCCAAAATCGATTCCATTCTGCGGACACAAACACTCATTCACTGACTCCACTAACAACTGCATATCATCAGAATCAAAATATCGATTCCTTAAACAAAAACGAAAGATTCTGTTCTCTTCGCAAGAAAAAACCATGCAATCATGTACTTTCCCTTTTGGCAGAAAAGATAACAACCTCTGGGTCGCCATTTTCCTATCTTTAGGGGTTACCAAACTCACTTTTTCGCTCATCATTCCTCCAGGAAATTTTATTTTAAAGGGCTTTAATCGCCCATAGTTTATCACAAAATCATCACCTGATACCTAGTCGTGGTGAATCCCCAGCAAATGTAGCAAACCATGACAAGCCAAAAACTCAATCTCTTCGTCGATAATTCTGTTCCACTGGATTGCCTGCCTTTTGGCCTGAGGATAGCAAATTACTATATCTCCCAAGTTTAAGCCATCTATATCATCAGGCATCTCTTCACCTTCCTCCAACGGAAACGAAAGTACATCCGTCACCTTATCCTCTTTAAAATACTTCTTTTCTAACTCTTTGATCTTACGCTCACCTACTACAGATAAAGATATCTTCACCACTCCATCATTTACTCCCTGCTCCACAAGCGTTTTTACTAGTGCTTCTTTTACTCTTTTACGATCAAAAGGATACCTACTATCCGCTGCAATATCTAAATTGAGTTTTACCATTACCTCTATTCTATATCAAGCTCACCATAAGAAGACAAAAAACCGGCATCTTTACGACACCGGTGACAAAATCTATTTGTGATTCTTCTTATGTTTCTTTTTACCATTTGCTTTGTCGTATTCATCCAACGCTTTGAGTGTATCCGCTTTGTACAAAAGTACCTGAGACTTACAAACTCGGCATTTTACAAATGCAACCCTTTCAGTACTCAAATCATTGATTACTTTCAAATTTTGCGGTTTTTTGATCAAAAGCAAAGTTCCACATTTCTGACACGTAATCTGGAGCGGAAAAATCGAGTCTCCACGTCGCAACACCTTCACACCCACACATCCTCCTCTTTTAGAAATGAACTAAGATACCGCTGATTCTACTACGAAAACTTCTGGCTGACAATCTTGTTTATTACGAAACCGTCCGCCTTTCCTCTCAGCTTACCCATCACCGCCCCCATCAAACGTCCGCCAGTCAAATCTGTCTCTTGAGCAATCTTTGCCACTTCTACTTCCACTTCAGCTTCAGACATCAGTGTCGGCAAGTACTTCTCGATTAGCTCTAGCTCGTACTTCTCCTGATCAGATCTAGCTTCATCCCCCGCTTTTTTGTAAATTTCAATTGCATCGCGGCGTTTCTTGGCTTCTTTACTCAAAACACGTACCACTTCCTCATCGGCAGGTTCACCTTTTCGCATATCAATAGCATACCCTAGCTCTGAAATAATAAACTTCAAAGCGTTTAGCAAACGAGTATCTCCCGCCTTTAAAGCAGAAACAGACTCAGTTTTTAACTGTAAATAAATCATTTTTAGCTGTTATTTTGTTATACCTGCTGCGCGCTTGTTACGACGACGAATTCTAGCCGAAGCTTTACGTAATTCGATCATCTTAATGTTGCGTACAGTAGATGGTTTCTGGTATCCAGTCATTCCCACTGCCTTGACTCTTTCGAGTCCAGTATCTTCATATGTCAGCTTTTTAAACTCACTGATGAGTTGCTGTGTAGTTTGTCCTTGTTTTTTTCTTGCAACGAGTGCCATAAATAAATGCACCTACCTTTCTTATTTTTATGTTTTGTTTTGTATCGCCGTCTAAGAAGCTCCACCTGGATCAGTCTTTGTACCTCCCATAATGTGGATATGCTCATGCTCAAAATGATTGTATCCGGCTCCGTTATTAACCAGTTTGTAACCAGTTTTGTCCAGGCCAAGCAGTGCAACCACCTCAAAAACGACTGGCATTATTTTACCCCAGAACACACCACTTTGGGAAGTCCCAACTTCAACCTTTTTTACATGGTCCTTCGGCATAACCAGCACATGCACTGGAGCCACCGGAAACTTGTTTTTGATAGCAATAAACTCCTCACTTTCCCACACAATTTCAGACGGCTCTTTATGTTCTCCAATCTGACAAAACAAACATTCTTTATCTATCATTTAACAAATAGTTTAATCACGTCCTTAATGGTAATCAAGACCATAAGACCTAAAAGAAAGATCATCCCCATCGAATTAACATATCCTTCAATTCTATTTTTCCTCACCTTACCAATAATCTTCTCTATTCCCAAGAAAGCAATCCTTCCCCCATCAAGTGCTGGAAACGGCATAATATTAAGAATCGCCAAATTAATCGAAAGTATACCCATAAACTGCAGTACTGCTACCCAACCCACTTTATATACCTCTTTACTTACCTGATAAATTCCCACAGGTCCTGAAACATCTTTAGGTAGTCCTTTTCCTGTTACCAAATTTACCACTATCGTTCCCAAGTTACCTGCAATTTCTTTTCCCCAGCTCCAAGCCTCTTCCAAACCGATAACTATTCCCCTAAACGGCATCTGCCAAATCGGATACTTCTTCATCTCAATACTCGATAGCGCCACTCCCAAAGCCCCCTGACCTTCCGGTGGACTAACTCGTGGAGTGATTTTTACTGTTTTCTCTACTCCACTCTTTTCTATCAAAAAAAACTCAACTTCTTTGCCCTTTAGTGAGTCAACCTTTTTGACAAAATCATCAATACCCACAAAGGAGACTTCCTCTTTTCCATATACTATTTTCTTTACTTGGCTATCGACCATTATTCCTGCTGTCTCTGCTGGAGTGCCCTTGCCTACCTCTACAATCATGACCTTATCAGTTATGGTCGGAATTCCTAGATATGAATACACAACTCCAAAAACAACCACTCCCAAAACAAAGTTCATCATTACCCCAGAAAGTAAAACTGCCGCTCTCTGCCACATCGGCTTATTAAAAAATGCCTCTGGTGAAGCAGCTTGTTCTGCGTTTTCCATGTCTTCTCCGTATAGTCTTACAAAGCCTCCCAAAGGCAACCAGTTCAGACTAAAAAGAGTTCCTCCTTTTCTAAATAAACCTCTCACTCTTGGAGGCAACCCAATCCCAAACTCCTCTACTCTCATCTTAAAAAGACGCGCCATAAAAAAGTGACCCAGCTCATGAATCAAGATTAACACCGAGAGCATTAAAACAAAAACAATCAGTTGCATTACTAAATCATAGCAAGATATTTGCTATACTGAAACTATGATTACTGATGCGGACATCAAGAAGCTAAAACTTGAAAGATTTCTCACTAAGAAAGATTTCAAAAAAGAGATCAATAAGTATGCCACCAAAGACGCTCTGGAAAAGCTCGATGCTAGAACAGCTGAAGGTTTTTTAAACGTTCAAACACAACTAAACGAGATAAAAGGAGATATATCAGGAATGAAAGGAGATATATCAGATCTTAAAAACACGATGCTTACCATCCAAGACAACCTTATTGGTGAAATCCATAAATTACACATCGAAAACAAAGTCACTGCTACCTATCGTCCCAAAATCGAAAATCACGAAGAAAGAATCACCAAAGTTGAGGCTGTCGTTTTTGCTAGCTAAATAACCATCACTCCGCGTTCTACGTTATAATATCTCAATCAAAAATATCCCAGCACATTAATATGGAGGTCTTATGAGGTGTTTTACCGTTTTCGAAACAAAAATACACGATGGTATTCTCGTCATCAACAACGGAATAGGAATTAACGGACAACTAGCTCTTGTAGCCAACGGAACAAATTTTCCCATTCCCGAAATGATCAGTGCTATTAATAAAAGGGGTCACCAACCTCACGTACCCACGCTATGTCAAATCATAAAATACGCTGATTACTTTCGATTCCATGGGATCAATAGTAGCACCGACTTTCACCCAATTATCTATCGCGACGAAATTGAGTATCCAGGATATGCTCTTGTCTTGTGGATAATCAAGATCAGTGGTCCAAACTTTTTCAACAGCATCGTAAAATATGGCGTCAAAGACCTTCTTGGTCCAGTCACCAACTTCGGATTCGTCCAGTACTTATTTAGAATGTCAAATGATGGTTCCAACATCCTCATCAAAAGAGCTACTGACCATACTTACATCAATCTCACTTATCAATATGGAAGATTAGACATTAAAAACGTACATTAAATAAACCATCCCCGCCCACATAGCGGGGATTTTTTGACTAAACTGCCATTACTTCTTCTTCTTTTTCTCTACCCATCTCTTCAACTTTCTCATTAAACTCCCCCGTTATCTTGTCCAGCTGTTCTAGAAGCATAAAAATATCATCTTCAGATACTTCTTTTCGCTCCTTAAGATCATCAATTTTTTCTTTGATATCTTGTCTGACCTGACGAAGCATAATCTTACCCGACTCACTTTTTTGTTTCAAAAGCTTTACAAAATCAAGCCTTCTCTCTTGTGTCAGTGATGGTATAACAATGCGGATAATGTCCCCTGACACCGCTGGAGACAACTGCATCTCGCTATCAGAAATTGCCTTTTCAATATCCCGCATTAGACTCTTATCATAGGGACTTACAATAAGCATATTCGGATCTGGTGCTGTAATTGAAGCAACCTCCATCAAACGCATCCGGCTACCATAGGCCATCACTCCCAAGTTTTCTATCAAACTTGGCTTGGCTCTCCCCACCCTTACTGTTGCCAAATCTTCTTCTACATTTTCGATGACTTTAGCAAACTTCTGACGCAACAAGGTAATTAACTCGTGTTCTATAACCATATACTCACAATTGTACAACAGGAACTACAAGCTAGTCTTTACTCCACCCCCAACTTAAAACGAGCAAGGCGAACAATACGAATATTTTCACCGGTTTTACTGACGAGTTCTTTAACTAGCTGTTCAATTGTCTTTGAACCATCTCTAATATATGGCTGGGCCATTAGCTCATCTACATCGGTTGGATTCATTGATACAATTTGCATGGCAATTTCTTTACAAAGAACCTCAAACTCCTCTGTCTTGGCCACAAAGTCGGTTTCGCAAGCCACTTCCACCATGGCAGCGGCAGTACCACCTGCGTGGGTATAACAATATACTCTGCCACTTTTTACCTCACGTTCGGCTTTTGCCTCAGCCCGAGCCAAACCTTTAGCTCTAATCAACTCAACTGCCTTCTTCATGTCGCCACTGGCTTCTTCGATCGCCTTCTTGGCATCCATAACTCCAGCGCCGGTCTTCTCTCTTAACTCCTTGATTTGATCTAACATTTTATTTTGCTTGGCTAACTGATAAATCTTTACGCTCTTTCAAACCCGCTTCCAAAGCCTTTCCAAAAGCCGAGATCACAATCTCCAAAGCTTTGGCAGAGTCGTCATTCATAGGTACAACATAGTCAACTTTGTCTGGGTTAGCATTTGAGTCAACCAAACCGATCACCAGAGCGCTGCGATTGTTAGCTTCTTTGACCGCCAACTTCTCTTTGTGGGTATCAATGGCCACAATTACTTCAGGGGCGTCTTTGAGGGTAGCAATACCACCCACAACTCTTTCCAAACGAGCAATCTCTTTGTCAAATAAGACTTGCTCTTTTTTGGTGAATTTTTTGAGCTGACCTTGCTCGCGTTTTAGCTTGAGAGAGTTCAATCTATCTAAAGTTAGTTTTACCTGTTTCCAGTTGGTGATCAAACCACCCATCCAACGCTGAGTAATAAAAGGCACTCCGACTCTTTTGGCTTCTTCTTCAAGCATAGCTTTGGCTTGTCTTTTGGTACCTACCAAAACGATTCTTTTGCCTTCCAAAGCAGCTTTGGTAAGTGCTTTGCAAGCATCATCTAGTCCGGCAACAGTCTTTTCAAGATCAAAAATATGAATACCATTCTTTGCTCCCCAAAGATATTTTTTCATCTTAGGATTCCATTTTTTGACCACATGACCAAAATGGGCACCGGCCTCGAATAGTTCCTCGATGGTGGATGTTGCTACTTTTTTGGATTCTTTAGCTTCAGCTTTGACCTCAGCTTTTACATCCTTAACCTTTTCAACCTTAGGAGCAACCGTCTTTTTTACAACAACTTTCTTAGGGGAAGCCTCCACTCTTGCAACAACTTCCTTTTTAACAATCTTTTTGGCTTCTTTTTTGGGTGTAGCCTTCACCTCTTCTTTTAGCTTTGTAGCCATATTTTTTTATCTCTTTTTTAATCCCGAAACTGGTTAGAGATTCGTCATCGGGACAAATTAGTAATAATCAAGCATTGTAACAAAATTACAAGCGATTATAAGAGGCTCTGTACTCAGAGTGCCGAAGTCAGTTTCGTGACGAACCTGATGTAGGCCGGGACGCGCAGTCTAGACACTTCAATAATTGTAATTATTGAAGAGAAGACGAGCAAGCTCTTATAACAACCCGACTATTTTACCACAAAACACCCACCCAAAATATATCTCTATTGCCTAAACATTCTAGCAAACAATCTAGCCCCTGCCGTCTTTCTCATGTTTCTGTCAGGTATAACACTTATTGTCATTCTTATCTGATAATCCTCAAGAATATCGTTGATCATCAAAAAGGCCGCATCCAACTCCGATCCTTCATTAACTGCCATTTGCCACCTTCCTTTATCATAATAGATTCTTCCCCAAGAGCAAACTTCCAAACCCTCTTTCTTTACCTCTGCTTTTGCCATAGCTCTTCTAATGACATATATTGCCTTCTCAGATCCCACAAAATCCATCTTCGTATCGTCCAATATTGTCTCGTGATCAACATCCTCACCATTTAATGTACAAAGTCGAAACTTTTGATCCAATAAATATTCAAATATAGTTCTTCCTTCATACTCAATCAACACCTCTTCATCTTTTCCTTCCTGTCTTTTCTCTATTAACTCTTCATATGATGAATTAATCTGAGGTGTTTCCGCCAAAAAACTTTTCCTGACAATTTCTCCTGTTTTATTCACTCCCAAAATTCCAAAATCCGACCTCATCTCATACGGGAAACGCCTCATCTCTAATGCCAAGTATCTTTTCAACTCACCCAAAAACCTGGTTTGTTTGGCCATCTCAGTAGTGATCATGTTTCGTTGGCTATCCCTTTTTTCGTCAAAATTTACTACTCCGATCTCCGTCGCAGTTTGCGCCTCTGGATGATGATACTCAATTGGTACTGACAACACCTTTCTATTCTTCGACAATAAATAAGCAATTGGTGCATAAGCAACATCAAAATACATCTTTGGATTTATATCTGTCTCTCCTGCTATAACATCATGTTTTTGGTAAAAATCCTCCAAAACATCTGGGTCATTGGCAATCACTCTCGTCCCCCCAAAAAGATCCAGTACTGGCTCATCAGCTCTCCGCAACTTAGCCGATACCAACAAACGGTTCAGCATTTTATTCGACCACATTTCAGAGTACGCCTGATATGGAGGATAACCTCGAAAATCTTCATTTTCTTCCTGAACATGAGAATTTTTTTTAGCTAAATTTACTTTAATTCCTCTCTCCGGCACTACCACATCAGCCATTCCTTCAAGGATTGGTTTCACCAATTTTTCAACATTTTTAGTAATACTTGTCTTCTCAATTTCCATCATCACAATTGCCCTCACCCCTTCTTCTCTTAATTCCTCAGCTCTTCTTAATGCTTGTCTTCGCGCCCCACTATATCCTCTGTCCACTTCTTGTTCAACAATTAGATCGTGCACTTTTACCATTTCGTCATGAAGATTTTTTACTTCTACTGCTACCTCTCCTAACCGTTTCACAAAATCTTCCGAGCTTCCTCCATCTACAATCACCACTCTAAATCCTCTCCCTAAAGCAAATTTGATCGACTCAATTGCCAAGTCACCCCTGATCTGTTCTGGATTACTCCCAGCCCCTCCTTCTCTTTTCCAAGTCTTCATAAAAGTACTTCCTGCTAAACAAACATTTTCTGGATGTTCTAATCTTTCACCAATCTCATTCTGCTTTCCGTTTTCAAACTCTGACAATATTTCTGACATAACTCATTCTTACAAACTCCTTTATGGATATCAACTCCCTAAATCTCCGCCAAGTTCTTATAATAACACGCCTATTTTATCACAACCACATCCATAGTACCAGTATACAATTACACCCCATAACAAATCTGTTATAATCATCCCCAAAGTTCATTTAAATAAAGGAGGTTTCATGTTCTGGCTTATCGGGTTACCTTTAATAGTTTCGCTTATATACCTCGCTGGTATGGTTATTACCAAACAAATTAGCTTCAATGTTAAGAATACCATCGGAAATAGCATCCTTATCGTTTTCGTTTGTTTGATCCTTGGTTTTTTTATAAACATCTTTGGGGCTAATTCAGACAGTCGTAGTTACCCTGACCTGGATAAAAAAATTTTCCTTGCTCAGGTCCCCAACATTCCCAACAACATTTATTTGATCTCCATTGATGATCTCCAAAACGGAAAAACCTACCACTACTATTTTACAAACAGCAACGGAGTTCTTGAAAAATCTACCATCCTTTTCAGTGAAGTACGCATAGTCGAAGACAATCCACCTCAACCATATTTAAACGAAGTAAAATACACTTGTGTCATCAATAAGTTTTGGTTGTTGTGGTGCACCAGCCACTCCCCATACTCCTTCGAGGTCCACATTCCCCCAAACTCAATCCTAAACTATTAAATCCATAAACCCGCCACAACCGGCGGGTTTTTAATGTTAAATATCAGCAAGATTTTCAAATAACGACACAATCGTCAAAGGCCCTACCCCACCAGGAACCGGTGTAATCATCAACGCCTTCTTAGAAGCATCTTTTGCAAAGTTCCCTTTTGGATATCCCAGATCAATCCCTACAAAACCGTTCTCCACCATCTCTCCTTTTATCAAACTCTCAACTCCTGTCACTCCGATTATCACTTCATACTTTTTCAACCCCATCAAATCATCTCCTTTATCTAACCCTGTCACTTGGTATCCCAGTATCTTCAATCTCTCCAATAATCTTCTTCCCACCATCCCCAAAGAACCAACTATCGCAATCGTCTGTTCTTCATCAACATTAAAAATATCTAAAACTATCTCCACCGCTCCAACAACCGCCGGAATGAACTTAGATTTCGGGTTTAATCCGTCTATATCCTTCTCTGGATTAATTGTAGACAAAATTTGCTCAGTTTCCTCTTTTGTCGCCCCTACTATTGGCAGTTGCACTAAAACCCCATCTATTATTTCATCACTATTTGTCTCTTCGATCATCTCTCTCAACTCCTCTTTGTTCCTCGCAAAAGAAACCGTTACCAAAACCCCCAGTCTCTCCCCCATCTCTCTTTTTAAACGCACATAAGTACTCTCTTCCGAATGCCCATCGCACTGTAGTATCAAAAGACTTTTTCCCAAGAGTCTCTCCGACTCT
Organism: Spirochaetia bacterium; assembly: GCA_035477615.1. Classification (GTDB taxonomy): domain Bacteria; phylum Patescibacteriota; class Microgenomatia; order UBA1400; family MFAQ01; genus UBA2277. The sequence continues at coordinate 18,807 of DATIKJ010000009.1, forward strand.
TCTAGAAACACCGCTCTTTTCTCTGCTTCTTTTTTTCCATCCAGTACTAGTTGGGGCATGGGTATTTTTTACAAATTGCTAACACCTCATCTTTAATAGTAGCCATGTCTTCTCCGCCAAATACTCTCAAAATTAATCTGGCAATTTGTTTCATTTGTTCTTCTCCCATTCCTCTTGTCGTCACGGCCGGTGTACCAATTCGAATCCCGGATGGCCTCATCGCACTCCCAAAATCTCCCGGAATGGTATTGGCATTGACCACGATTCCGGCTTCTTCAAGCTTTACCGCCATTTCTTTACCCTTCTCTACTCCAACTTCAACTAACATCAAATGATTCTCTGTTCCATATACCTTCAAACCTCCCGCTCTCAGCTCATCTGCTAGTATCTTTGAATTTTTGACTACTTGCATTGAGTAGGCATAAAATTCTCTACTTTCTGCCTCCTCAAAGGCTACAGCCATACCAGCAATTGTGTTCATATGTGGGCCGCCCTGAAGCCCAGGAAATACTGCTTTATCGATCTTTATTGCCAAAGACTCGTCTTTCTCCAGACCATTGTTCGTCACCCCTATAAAGGCACCTCTGGGGCCTCTCAATGACTTATGGGTCGTGCTGGTCACTATATGGGCATAATCTGCCGGATTCTCGGCTACTCCTGAGGCTACCAACCCGGCAATATGGCTAATATCAGCAACCAAATACGCTCCCACACTATCTGCAATCTCGGCAAATCTCTTCCAGTCGATGTTCCAAGAATAGGCAGTTGTACCTGCAAAGATCACTTTCGGTATTTCATTTTCTACTAGGCTAGCCACCGCTTCATAATCAATCTTCCCTTCGCTGTCCACCCCGTACTGCACACTCTTAAACCACTTCCCCGAAACACTCACCCTGTGACCATGAGTTAGATGGCCTCCTGCATTGAGCTCCATGCCACAAATCTTGTCTCCAGGTTCAACTAAAGCTAGTAACACTGCTAAATTTGCCGGACTACCTGAGTATGGCTGGACATTCATATGCTCCAGTTTAAATAGCTTCTTCCCTAGCTCAATCGTGTACATTTCAATCTCGTCCATTACGCCATTCCCCTGATAATACCGTCTGCCAGGATACCCTTCGGCATACTTGTTTGCCAAAACAGAACCCACTGCCTCACGCACTGCCTTACTGGCATAGTTCTCCGAAGGTATAAGAGAGATTGTCTCCTCTTGCCTTCTGACCTCTTTCCCGATCATCTGCTTAATCAAATCATTCATTGCTTAATTTTAACCTAATTTAAACCACTCATTTGATTTAGAAATACCTGCCTATAATATTGATAATTTAATCTAAATCTGTCATAATACCGCAATCATTTGCATCTTATCGTTCTTTAAAAGGAGGCCTCAATGGCCGAAAGAAAAATTGTTTCTCAAACCCATTTTGTTGATCTTTCAAAAGTTGGTGACCGCAAAGAAGCCAGTGTGGGATCTGTCTATGTAGGCACCAAAGATGCCGACTGGACATGCAACAGCTGTAATCACGGGCCCATAAATGGCAGAAAAAAACTCTGCCCCATGTGTGGCAACCCAAAAGACAGTACAGAAACCTACGTTGCTTCAACAGACAATCGTCCATTCCTTTCCGATAAAGATATGGAAGACCGTGGAGTCGATCTTGACCACGGCTCGGACGAAGAGTGCCCATACTGCAAGGCAAGAATTGCCCCAAAAACGCAAATTTGCCCGCAATGTAACGGTACAATCAAAAACGTCGGCAAAACCAAACGCATATGTCCAACCTGTTCTCGCGAGTCAAATGCATTGATATGTCCATCTTGTGGCGACAAAACAGTTTCTAAAAGCGAACAATCAAGTTCCATTCCCCCATCTCCTCCATCAGGAAATTTCTATACTGCATCAGGAGATGAACAGCCAACCAGAACTCCACCGTGGTTTCTGATTGGTGGAATTATTGCCGCTGTTGCCATCATTGTATTTGGGATAATTATGATCTTTTCTCCAAAGGAAAGAGTAGGCACTGTTGTTTCAAGCAGTTGGTCCTGCTCCGTTCCTTACCAGGAATATCAATACAATCAACATAGTGATTGGTATGTTCCCGTTGGTGGTGACTACATTTCTCAAAGCGATGAAATTCATCACTACGATCAGATATATGTTCGTACCGATAGGGTCTGTAATAATGAGTGGGAGGTTGTAGGTTCACACAATGAAACTACTTACGAGCGAGTATGTGAGACTCACTCAGAATACTCTGGTAGTACTACAACTTGTTATGATGATGGGACTTGTGACACAACCGATGACTACAATGATGTCACCGAATGTCATAGTGAGCCAAGAACAGAATCGGTTGACGACTATGGCTACGTGGAACACTGTCACAATGAGGATATCTATGATCAAGTTCCAGTCTACTCCCCATATTACGTCTACAACATCTGGGAATGGGTATCACTTAATCCTCTAACCTCAAATGGTACAGACAACACTATTGTCTGCCCAAAAGTTTCGGAAAGTGAAACCGCCAGACAATCAGGCAACGAATCGACAACTTGCGAAACTACTTTCCAAGTCTCAAAGAAACAGTATTCTTACAAGCCAAATTGTTCTACAGAATTTCCTAACTACTTCAGAGGTTCCGAATGGAATCTCACGATAACTGGACCGTTTATTAAGGCCGTCGCTCCGCTTCCATAAATAAACCCCAAATCCCTCGACTATATCGAGGGATTTTTTTATACAAAAAAGCCCCCGGTATTCCCGAGGGCAAAACAAACTATTAAACTAACTTACCAACTGCTGATCCGAGCCGGCCGCGGCCGACTTTCTCTACCCGCCGCTAACCTTCGGAGACAGGACGACGATGTCCTTGTCGAAGACCTCGTCCTCAAGCTCGGCTTCCCGGTTATTAACGGTGACTTCCATGCTCTCGCTGGACATTTCCGCCGCTTTCAGTGCGTCTTCCAGGGTGGCGCCTTCGTCCAAACACACTTCCTGCACTTTACCGCCAAAGGCGGCTACCTTCACAAACATTTTTGCCATTTTTCCTCCTTGCGAGTTGTTGTCTTTTAAAAACTCTCAGTCTCCAAAAGACGTGAATAAAGGTACAAACTACTTCGTTCGCCTATTTTACCACCAGCAACATGTTTTTCAAGTCCATGTTTATCAAAAAATAATATTGTTCACCAACCAGCCATTTTTTCAGCTGGCCGGCCATAATACCACCGATTACCATGGCGGTGTAAATGATGGATTTCTGTGTACACGGTTGGACAACCGCTTCTTGATCTGAGTACAGTGTTTTTTCATAAGCTTCCACCATATCCAGATCATTTGGGTCCAAGGTATATACTCTAAAAACCTCGGCCGCCATCCTTCCCTCTACGTACAGGGGAACATGAATATTGAAACGTATTTTTTCCCAAATTACTTTACGGGCAGCCATCGAGTCGACTGCGCTCATAACCACTCCATTCAAAGGCTGACTTCCGTCAAATCTTTGTTGCACTGTCTCAACTTTTGAATCAGTAAACTCCCCCAGCATTTCCTTGAAAGCCTCAACCTTAGGACGTCCAGTATCAGCTAACCGAAACAATTGATTGGGTATATTGTGAGACTCTACAGTATCGTCGTCAAGAAAGACAAGGGATCCAACTCCCATCTTTCCCAAAGTCAAGCCCAGGAGCGTTCCAATCCCTCCCACACCAATATCCGTGACCTTGGTTGTCTGCAGTACTATCGGGGAAACTATCCCAGTTTGCCGGGAAAAGTTCATCTTCTCCTCCCTCCGCTGCCAACTCTGCGCTCAAGACGACGATACCTACCTTTAAGATATGGCCGTATCAATACCGGCTGCTCTTCAGGGACAATGGTTGTCACCATGTTATCAATTTCCTCTTGGAGCTGAGCTGTCAACAAATCATCTTCCTCAAAATATATCTGCAAAGGACACCCATCCACCGTTGTCTGCACTGGATGAAAAGCATCCACCCGGCAAAGATACTCGCCAGCATAATTTGTCACCAAAGACAACATCCACTCGGCATTGAATCCATAGATATTTTCCTTGTCTTTAGGTGACCAAAAAGTATTTCCGCCTGCATGAGAATGCCACCACAACCTTAAACAAGAAATATCCTCTCCGGACATGATCATGGTCGTCATTAGTTCACAAATCTTTTTGGGGTTTATGGCAGTATCGACATCGTTACACCGTTGCTCGAGGATAAAAACATCCTCAATCAGCAGAGCCATCCTTCCCAGTGCTCTTACTTTCCCCAAGCCGGAGACTTCACCTTTTGCTAATCTCACATAGGTGTCCAGCTTTATTTTTGCCAATGGCAAAATATATATAACCGGCTTTTTCTCAGACCATTGCTGTGTCATCAGAAATTTTCTCCTTTATTGGCCAACTTTCAATTTTTTCAAAGCAATTACGTTCATCATACGATCTCAAAACTTCCATCACCATTTGCAAAACAACATCCAACTTCATTTCTCCCAAAAGTACGGCAAAACCATATGTCGCTTCGTGAAGGCAAATTTTTTTCCGTCCACTAAAGTTTGGATGATGATAATCGTTGACCACCCTTGTGGTATTGATACATCGAACAGTGCCGTCCGTGACATCTACTTCTATTGCAATATCACCGATATCATAAATAACCCCCTTATGTTCAATATCAATCTGCCCTACTGGAATCCGCAAGGTGTCATCAAACTTTATTTCTATTTTCCCATTGCTGGAAAACTTGCACATTCTTCGATACATATCAACAACTTCTCGACCAGATGTTCGAGCCGCCTCTTCTTTAAAGAACTTTCTACTAAGTGCAAGAATAGTAACCCACTCTTGCAAATCTATAATCTCACCCCTTTCATCCAAGATTCTTTCGGCGATCACTTCTTTTGATCCAGTGCGTAAACTTCGGTTAAAATGTTCCCGCAGCTTACCCTCGGAACGCTTCTTCATTTCTCTCCCAAAAAGTATCGGATGGCTAAGATACAAAAAATAATCATCCAAAATCATCTTTAAAAGAGAACCAATATTGTCTTCGCACCCTGACAATAGGTCAAAAAGAATATAAAGTGACTTTTTGCAAATTACTGCTACTTCATAACCTTCATTATCATAAATTTTTCTACCCACCCAGGATTGCTTCTGTTGAGGCACCACAAAACAATCCCTCTGGCTCTCCTTCAGTCTGATACCATAAAACTCACCAACCGTTAAAGCCTCGTATGGATAAAGAGTGGGTGGATGATGAAAACAAATGTAAAGAGTATCTTCTTTTTTACAATTGTCCGGAGAATGCCAATTTTCTTTATCATATCTTTTGATTAAGACTAGATTTTTACCCGTCTTCTTTGCAAACTCCTTCAAGATAGGCAGTATTTTTGATCCACAATCGTAATAGTAGTAAGTGTCTCCAAAGTCAATTCTTTGCTCCAACAACTCATCCATTTTTTCTCGCCTTTCTTTTGACCGGCCAACTTTCTATCTTGTTATAAGGGTTCTCCGGGCTATATGACCTCAAAAACCGAAGCATTAACATGAGAGCGACTTCCCACTCTCTTTCCATCATTAGAAAGTCAATCTCCCATGCAATGTTTCCCAAGCAACATTCACCACTAACATCGACATGTGGGTGATAACTATCAAAGACTTCACCTTCAACAACTCGGGTATTATTACGACACCCTATCCTAAAATTCATAGGGTCAATAATCACGTCAAACATACCAATGTCGTAAATTTCTCCTTCATACTCAATATCAATTTGACCAACCGGAATACAAATTCCGCTATGGATCATCGAGATACTGCCCGTAGATGAAAATTTACACAAAAATTGGTAAACATCCTCAAAGGTCGACTCATCAACTTCTTTTGTCGGCATTGACTGTAATCTTTTAATTCTGCTTAATCTTTCAGAAATTATCAGCTTTTTTTCACCCAACTTGGCATTCAGTGAAGCAATATCACCTTCTATCGAATGGCTTCTTCCCGTCAAATCTCTATAGGATGATACAAACTTTTTCTCGTCGTCACTTGACAAACGACCTTTCATTTCTTTGTCAAATTCTTCTTCGTTTGACAGATACAGAAAATAATCATCCAAAATCGGTTTCAATAATTTTTCTGCATTACTTAGATATCCTGGACAATTGTGAATCAAGTCAAACAGTACATAGATAGTCTTACCAACGATCAAAGCTACCTTGTAGCCGGAAGGCTCAACGATCACCTTACCCACACCTTCATCACAACTATCAAGAATAGTGCCCTCATCTTGGCCATCCAAAAGGACACACCCATAAGCCTCAGGTATATTCATCTCCTTCATTGATCTACGACTTGGCTTGCTCCAAAGGTATATATACAACCCAAAATCATCACCTCCTGGGTCACGCGCCTCACCATGAGGATAAGATATATAAATACTACTTCTTATTTTTTGCGCAAACTCTTGCAAACATTTCTCTAGTGGAACGGTCATAAAATTACCCTCGACCCTCACTTCAAACTCAGTCTCCATTCTCTCCTCCAATTTTGAATTTAAAAGTTCATCGGAGAAAACCGATACCCGAGATTATAACTCTGCCTATAGGTTAATTCAAGCCCCTCAATACCCCTAAAACATGTCAAATTCACGCAGAACAGCCAAAGAGTCCGCTACCACCTTCTCTTTACTCTGTGACGCATCAATTACTCTCCAAAAATCAGGGTATTTCACCGACAAATCCATATATGCCTGCCTGACCCGCTTATGAAACTCCATCTCCATCACATCGTACCTATCAGCATCAGTACAGCCAGATTTACGCTGCATAGCTAGCTCCGGCACCAGATCAAAATGAAGGACTAGATCAGGCAACAATCCTTTTGTGGCAATCTTGCTCACTGCCAAGATAATCTCTCTGTCTACCCCCTCACCATATCCTTGATAAGCAAAGGTCGAAAACCAGTACCTATCCAAAAATACACCTTTCCCTGGCTTCTTCCCTTCCAGTATTGGAAGTACTTCAGTATTAACCAAATTCGCCCTTGAAGCCGTGTAGCCAAACAAGGCCGCCAACGGATCAATACTCCACTCACGATGGCTCTGTACAGCATTTCTAACCGCTTCTCCAAAAATAGTGCCTCCAGGTTCTCTAAAAAATTTCCAGTCATGCAATGTTCCTTTAATTCCATCCACTGCTGTAGTTTTTCCCACTCCACTGCCACCCTCTGCCACCAAAAATGGTTTTTTAAATTCCGTCATTTTCTGTCCTTTTAGTTATATCTAATATCTTGATCACTTCTTCGGGTAACTCTGCTGTTGGATCCCCAACATACCTTCTATACTCAGCCAACACCGCCTCATAAGAAGTAACAATTGATTCCCCTACTTTCTTTTCCATAGCTCCTGTTTCCAAATCTACCACTTCTCCTTCCCCACCCACATATCTTTTATGAAATGCACTTTCAAAAATTCTTTCTGTCATGCAATAACTTAAACCAAATTTTACATCTTGTCTATACCCATTTAAAACGTAAAACCAAAGAAGCTTGCAACCATCAGTGCAACTGCTATTGCCATAAAAACAAAAGTTATCCAAGCAATAACTCTGTTTAAACTTTTAGACCTATGTTCCCCCACAATTTTCTTATCACCAGATAGTTTTATGATAATAAATATCAAAGGTACGGCCGCCGTGCCATTAATAATGGCTGCATAATATAATGCTTGCATTGTGTTTATACCCAACAAATTTATTAATACTCCGATAATTGTTGACGCAACAATAATTAAGTAAAAACCCTTTGCTTTAGAAAATTTTTTTGACAGTCCCTCTTCAATTCCCAAAGCGTCTGACACTGCATAACCTACCGACCCAGCTAAAACTGGTATTGACTGCAAACCAATACCAATAATACCGATAGCAAATAATACATAAGCAAGATCTCCAGCAAGTGGTCGCAGCGCCATCGCCGCTTGTTGTGGTGTCTCAATACTAAATACTCCCTCATTATGAAGAGTTGAAGCTGTTGTTAAAACGATAAAAAATGCCATCGCACTAGAAAAAATCATACCAATTTTCGTATCAACTCCCATATTAAATATCTCTCTTTTACTTATTTTTGGTTTTATATCAAAGTCAGCAATTTTCTTTTTTGCAATCTCTTCTTCCACTTCTCCTGATGCCTGCCAAAAAAATAAATAAGGCGAAATAGAGGTTCCTAAAAATCCCACCAATGTCATCAAATAAATCATATTAAACTCAACATGAGGAACCAATGTAGATATCGCTATCTCCTTCCAATCTTGTTTTACCATCAAAGCAGTTACCATATATACAAGTAGGGTCAGCCCCAACCATTTCAACACTTTTGAGTATTGTTTGTAAGAAACCCGTATCTGTATATAAATTATTAACCCAGCAATAATCAAAATCCAAAAAAAATAGGGCAAACCGAAAAGCATCTGTAAAGAAGCCGCCATTATGCCAAAATCTGCCCCAATATTTATCGTGTTAGCAACAGCCAAAAGCATCACCGCAAACCACATCACACTTTTTGAGTGATACTTCTTAATCACCCCTGCTAGTCCCCTGCCTGTCACCATGCCGATTCGCCCACACATCTCTTGAATTGCCACCATCGCCGGAATCAAAAACAGCGTCATCCAACTCATTTTGTATCCATGCTGCGCTCCAGCAATCGAGTACGTCGCCACACCAGACGGATCATCATCAGCCGCCCCAGTTACAAAACCAGGTCCAATCTTTCCAAAAAATCTACGCACCTTACTCCAGACAGCCATGTTTCATCATAAACAATTTATTCTCTAAATGAAATGCACAAAATACCATCTATTGACAGTAACCATCTCCACAACATTACAATATGCCATGACAAAGACTGAAACGGAAAAAAATCTAGAAATTAATTACCCTCATGTCGAAATTCCACAATATAATAGTAGAATTTCTCTAATACTACGTTCTGAAGCCCCAATCGACACAAAAACACTCACAAAAAAACAAAGGGAGGATTTAAACTCAACCACAGTTATCGCCGGACAAGCAGGTCGCATGTGCTATACCAACTCTTCTCCATCCCCACTTGATTACAACTTAAAATCAAATAGTTATCGCGAAACGACAGATAAAATTTCCACACAAACCAGAGAAAAAGGCCACAGTTCAACTAGAGAACACGTTCACTACACATTTAAAATTGACGGCATCTCTCGCAACGCCATCTACTATCTACACTCTCATCCTCACTACGTGACCGATATGCAGTCCCAACGTTACTGCAATTTTTCGGTAACCAAACCAATTGTTCCAGAACTCGAAAATCCAGAAATACAACAAAGGGTAAATGACGCTGCCAAAGATCTGGTCACCGGCTATAACGATCTGTATAAGCTACTAACTCCTACTACCAAAGAACTTATCCTTGAAAGATTCCCCAGCAGAAACAACTCTAAATGGGAAGCAAAAGTCAACGATGAAGCCTGCAAAAAATCTCAAGAAATTGCCCGCTATCTTCTACCTCTTGGAACACCAACCAACCTCTATCACACCATTTCAGAGTTGACTCTTCTTCGTCTCTACCATCAATCACAAACTATGCCCGTCCAACCGGAAATGAGACAAATAATTGATGGTATGGTTGGTACCGTCGCCCAAGTCGACCTCAAAATCCTTCAAGAAATTTCTCAACCTTTATCTCAAGATATCGAACCAATTCTGCAAATAGAAGACTTCTCCAAATTTGCCGATGAATACGACAGTGTTCTCGCTAATTACCAAATAAAGCTTGACGATGACAACCAGCTTCCTTCCAATAAGCTAGCGAGAGCAGTCCGTGAAACCCTGGGAAAAAGTTCACAGGAACTTCCCAACGAAGAAGCCCTCGACCTTCTACTTAATCCTGCCAAAAATAAAATGCTTTCCGAAACAAATGGTGACATCACCATTGATCGACTGGGACAGTGTCTTAATCAAGTTAGTCTTTCCTTTCTTATCTCTCTTAGCCACGTCGCCAATGAGCAGTTCCATCGTCATCGTACATTTGACCATACTGAACAAATTCAACTTTCTATACCTCAAAAAGACTCTGACATTATTGTACCCACCATCTTAGAAAAAAACCCTGAAGCTCTTAATCTCTATCTCTCAATCCAAAAACGACACAATATAGTCTTACAAGATCTTTTTGATCAAGGAGTCGCCTTGGACAAACTACAGTACTTGTTTACCAACGCTACCCGCGTCCGTAAATCTGTAAATGCTCCTCTCGGCGCTATCTATCACTTCATCAAACTGCGTACCTGTCTCACCGCCCAAGAAGAAATTTACCATATAGCTGTTTCTCTCACTCAACAAATACTCGACCTTGACCCCGCATTGGCAAAATATTTTCAAAATCCTTCACCTTGTGGTATTCGCCACCAAGCTGGTGAAAAACCATTATGCCCCGAAGGAGATCGTTACTGCGGTGTACGAGTCTGGGATATCAATATCAAAGATTTTCCTAAACGCTATATCTAAAAAAACCCCGATTTTATTCGGGGCTATCAAACACAATCTACATCGTCATCTCGTTTTCGATACTTCCAAGGTGAAACAAGACCATTTTTCGTACTGGACCCAACTCTCCATTCATAAAAATCTCTTGACATGTCTGGGTCAAGACATCTTCACCCGCATGCCAATCACCCAAAAGGAACGACACACAATAAGAAACGGTGTATTTAGAATAATGTGCAATGGCATCTACAATCTCTTGAGGTAAACGTTCCGAAAAATCATCAAGCACAAACACATTCTCCTGAAGATCAGATCGAAAAAGTACCCCGAATCTTGGAATAAATGGGTTTAGTTCAGGATATCTCTTACCAAAATCATTCCAAAATTTTTTACCGTTGACTGTCTCTTCATTAACCCTGAACACTACTTTCTTCTCACGCACAAACAGATTGCCAACGGCACAGCTGGAAAACACATCAACTACATGGAATTTCTCCAAATTGTCTTCGGACTGTTCCAGAATCCAGCCAATGGGCATAATCGCTTTAAGCTGAGGCAGATTCGTACCAGACTTCATCGGAAAAGTTACTTGAAACATTTTTTCCTCCTAGGGAAATTTGAAATAAATGTGCATCAAACTGATTAATTCTATCTCACACTACCTCAAAAATCAATCTTATGGGTTTAAAGTTCCTTGACAAAGAAGATTATAGGTTTTATAATTTCGCATAGCAAATTTGACCAAGTTCTTTAAATGGAGGCAAAATGTTCACTGCTATAAAAAAGGATCTCGTTCAATGGAAAGAGAACATCCACCCAAACACTCTTCAAAGCTTCTATAAAGCAGCTGTCACTCTGGGCATAATGGCTCTAGTGTTTGTTTTCCTCGGCCAGAGCATAGATATTTATGCACTATCTATCCTGGGCATTGTGTTTCTTGTAGTCATGAACACCCTAAACGCAATTATCAATTATCTTGAAGGAAAGAATATTTCTGCAATCTTCTTCATTATATTTGGCACTACTTGGTGTTTTCTTTTATTTCGAGGTATTTGAAAGCAACCCAACAATAATTGATTATTACTAACCCTCCCCTAATCGGAGGGTTTTTCTTGATCTTCTTTCTTCGTCCCCGGCTTGTGCCAGCTAGCCCAAGTACAGTTTGGATAGTCTTCACAGCCATAAAAAGCTCTACCCGTTTTCGTTTTTTTCAGGACCACTCTCTTACCGCACTTCTCGCACTTCACTTCATCCACGTACTCAATATACGGCGCGGTGTACTTGCACTCTGGATACTTGGAACACGATAAAAATTTCCCAAACTTTCCATCTCTGATTACTTCATCTCCTTCATGACAAACCGGACATTTTTTGCCCGTGCTCACCGCTGGTACCCCTACCCTGGCACTATCCTTATCTACACTTATGATTTTGTCTCTAAACACTCCCCAAAACTGGCTCAACATCTTTTTCCATTTCAGTTTGCCATCAGCTACATCATCCAACTCACTTTCCATCTTAGCGGTAAACTCATACTCCATTTGTTTGGGAAAGTTGGCCACCAAAAAGTCTACTACTGCCATACCAATACTTGTAGGGAAAAATTTTCTTTCTTTTTGCTCTATATAACGCCGATCAATAATCGTAGAAATAATTGCCGCGTAGGTTGATGGTCGACCAATACCTCTTTTTTCCAGTTCTTTAATAAGCGAAGCATCATTAAATCTTGCCGGTGGTTGAGTGAACTTCTGCTCCCCTGTTACTTTATTTTTTTTCAATTTATCCCCTATCACCATCTCTGGTAAAATCTGTGCTTCATCCTTGTCTTTATCTTTCAAGAATAGCTTCTTCCAACCTGCAAATTTTATTACAGCACCAGTTGCTGTTAGTTCATTTTCTCCAGCCTCTACCACTACCTTTGTGTCATCAAATAAAGCATCAGCCATCTGACAACCAATTGTCCTTCTCCAAATAAGTGAGTATAACTTTTCCTGATCATGAGCCATCTCCTGCCCCGTAAACTTTTCCGGTGATATCTCAATATGAGTTGGCCGCACTGCCTCATGAGCTTCTTGAGCAACTACTTTTCCCGCCGTTTTGTACATTCTTGGACTACTCGGTAAAAACTCTGCTCCGTATGTCTCTCTAATGAATTTGCGTACCGTCTCGATAGCTACAGGCGCTAAATTGAAAGAGTCAGTACGATGATAAGTAATGTCACCTTGCTCGTACAACCTCTGCGCCACATTCATGGTTTTCTTGGCCGACCATCCCAAAACATTAGCGCTGGCCTGTTGCAATGTCGAAGTCTTAAATGGTGGATGAGGACTGGCTTTTCTCTCGGACTTTTTAACATTGGCTACCACATAATCTGCTTTTTCCAGCTCTGCCAAAACTATCTTTGCCGTCTCGCCATCGTGAATATCAGCTTTCTTTCCCTTTACTCTCGCCAGCTCCACCTCAAACTTTTCTCCCTTAACAGTTTCTACTTGCACTTTTATCTGCCAGTACTCATCGGGCTTAAATTTATCAATTTCCCTTTCTCGTTCGACAATAAGCCTCACCGCCACACTCTGCACCCGACCGGCCGAAAGACCACGCCTGACCTTCTTCCATAAAATGGGTGAGAGTTTGTAACCGACTAGTCGATCCAAAAAACGTCTGGCTTGCTGAGCATCAACCAAGTTCATATCAATGTCTCTCGGATGCTCCAAAGCCTCCATAATAGCCTCCTTGGTGATCGAGTGGAATGCAATTCTCTTAAATACCAACTTCTCTTTTTTGGCTAGCCTTTTTGAACCTTTTAAAATATGTTCTACGTGCCAGGCAATCGCCTCTCCTTCTCTATCAGGATCAGAAGCTAAAATCACTTCATCTGCCTTAGCGGCCGCGTCTTCAAGCTTTTTTACCTGCTCCCCCTTGCCTTCCATGAGCTCGTATGAAGGCTCAAAGTCAAACTCTCCCTTCCCTTCATCTTTAATCTCAATTCCCATCTTACTCTTGGGTAGATCACGCACATGACCCATCGAGGCCATGATCTGGTAATCGCTGCCTAAGTATTTACCTAAGCTTTTTGTTTTGGTAGGAGACTCAACAATAATTAATTTATTCATTACTCTTAAAAATATACAGCAAAAACAGAAGCCACATTCTATATTCAAGCATTATAGCGTAGCAAAGCGAGCTATAAGCGAATATAAGAGGCAAGCGGACCGAAGACAGCAACAAAACGTATGTTATGTGCGTCGTAAGGAGCAAGCTCTTACAACATCCTCTTTTGCCAAAAAAAAGATCCCCGCCGCGAGCATTGCTCGAGGCGGGGACTTTCAACTACTTCACCGACGAAGGGGTGGCGCACGATCGTGCTGCAGTCCCAGTATCTATAAGTGCTACTCTTCCCGTCGTCAGTGTACTACACCCATATTTTTCTCTCTTTTCGTGACTGAGAAAACCAAGAAAATGATGAGGAAACCTAGGCATAGCGGAGGTGGGCGGGCTCAAAAAGGCCGCCAGATATCAGCACGCCGTGGCGTAGGGTTTAAATCTCTCATCGGGCCGGTTGGTTTTACTCATGTCTTCGCGGCTCACTGCCTTGCGACAGCGTTCCGCTCGAGCTACAGCACAGTAGTATCCTTCATTGGCAGGCCTCCAGAAGGGGCGGTTGAAACGTTCGGGATGGCCCCTCATTGGAAGAGGGGCGACGCCGATTGGGTCGATTTTTTTCTTATCAGCTGGTAGGAAAGCAATCCGTGACTGGCTCAACGCAGGGCCTATGGGCGAACTCAAGTCGCCGAGTAATAGTGCCTGGTCTCCAAGTCTATAATGCGTCCCTATCTTTTTTCGTTTCGCGACTCACCATCCAAGGGGATGGCGTTCCGCCCGAGCTACTGCTTATCCAAAAGTTTTTTCATGGGCCTCCGTGTGGCTCTACAGAAAAAAAGGTGGGTGATTGCGGCGCGGATGCCGCAGGTTCAAGGTGCGGATGGCTCATTGGCCATCAAACTAGTGGATATAATAACACAATAGTCAACATTTGTCAAGTATATAAGATAAAAAGCCCCCCATTTCTGGGGGGCTATTCGCAAAACTAAATTTTATGGCGTAATCGGAGGAACATTGAAAACAGACAACGGACTGCCTTCTCCCATCCAGTAAGTCGGATATGCGCCATTCCACCCAAGCGACCGAATATAATCGTTGTATAAAGCGGTCAGGTTCTGCTGAACCTGCGCAATCGCCTTCGCCTGAGCATCAGCTTCTGTTTTGATCTTGTAGGCTTCAGCGTCCGCGGACAGCTTCTTCGCCTCGGCGGCGCCTTCGGCTGTGGTCACACTTTTGACCTTTTCGGCCTCGGAATTACGTTTTGTGACCAAGTAATTAGTCTCTGCGGCAATTACGTCAGCCTTCTGTCTCTCGGTGTTGATCACGATTTGCTGCGACGCCTGTTGCTTTTGAAACTGCATCTCAGACACAGTGTCCAGATAAGCGTTAACACCCTGATCGTAATCGAAATCAACAATAGCCAGCTGGCTAACATTGACTAAGGGTGTTTTGCTGTCGCTGCCCAATAACTGGGACTGCAACTCGGTTTCGACCGCAGTTTCCATCTCTTGCCGCTTACTGGCAACATAGTCATACGTATTTTTACCTTGCACCTGTTTCAAAGTACTAACCCAGATTTTTTCCACCCAGTCTTCCAGGTAGTTAGATCCGTACTTCCGGTGCAATTCGATGATGGTGTCTTTGTTAACAGTCGCCCATCCTCGAGCAGAGAAGAAAACGATCGGCTGACCAGGCGAACTCGAGCTGGCAGACACACCACCAGAAGCCGCCGGAGTCGAGCCAATCTCGATGATCTGTTGCATGGTGCTGTATATGGTAACCTTGGTTACTAGCGGGGTTACACTTTTAGTGAACGGCCAGATGTGAGTTCCCGGATTAAGAGAATAAATATCCCCTGTCCAGGTGTTCTCCACCACACCGACTTGCGTCGGTAAAATCTGAACCGATGCCGAAAGAGCAATCGTGATCAGTAAACCGACCACCAACAGCACCACAGGCACACTAAAATTGGGTTTTTCGTCATCGCCGACGGCCTTCTTGTGAATCTTCCAGGCCAACATGCCGACACCCAACACAGCAACTAAAACAAAGATCAATTTCAACAAAATTAACAACTTTTTCCTCCTTAGAAATATAGTTTGAAAGAACGAGCTATTCTATTACACGGTGATCATTTTGTCAAGTATATAAGATAATAAAAGGCCCCCTGTTTCCAGAGGGCAGGCATCCCGGTATTAGAGTTTGCTCCAAGCCATAATCATGTTCGTAAACGACTTTCCGGGCGTCGGTTCAAGATCTTCCAGATTGACAATCGTCAGACTCTTGTCCAAAGCGAAAGCAATACCCAGATCAAAAAGAGATCCCTTACTTCCCGGATCAAAGAAAATATGCACTTCGCGAGAGTAAAAGATGGCTCTCCGATTGTCCTCACAAATCCGGTAACCGTTATCATCAACTTGATTTGTGTCTCGCGCAGGATAGTACACTTTCTTACCCAGACTCTCCAGCCCGGCAATATACGCTTCCATCTTAAATTTTTGATCCCAACTAGCCTCTCGCACCGGACAGATCAGAAAAACATCATACTTAAACTGAGATCTCAGATTTTTCCAATTCTCATAATCCACTTGATCCATACACTTCCTCCTTAAAAATTTGAAAGTTCGTCTCTATTCTATCATCACTTTAAAAATAAAGGCACAATTTCCTTGGCAATGGGCGCAGCCACAGCACTTCCTTCCCCACCCTCCTCCACTAATACTGTGGTTACAATCCAGTTTTTTACTTCACTACCTACAGGAATTACCATTGTCAACCAGGCGTTTGGTAAGGTCTCTTCCCCACCTTTCTGTGCCGTACCCGTTTTACAGTATATCTGTCCTTCATAAGGATACAAAGGGAAAGCTGTGCCCCCCTTGCTACATACTGCCATCATACCTTCAAGTACTGTGTTGATATCTTCTTTCCTAATCTTAAGATCCACACACTCTGAGATACCCACTAGTCGGGGAGGACACTTCATACCCGAAATTACCGCCGCCGTCATCATGTTGATCTGCAAAGGCGTGGCCATCAAATCACCCTGACCAATAGACAAGTGATAAGTATTCCCTAAAAACCACTTCTCTCCAAAAGTTTTTTCTCTCCAGTACGGTGATGGCATAAAACCAGCTGACTCCCCTGGTAAATCAATGCCTGTCTTTTCACCTAATCCAAGTTTTTTGCTCCAAGCAACTAAGTTATCAATTCCCAAGGCTTCACCAATCTTGTAAAAGAAAATATCATTACTACGCGCAATTGCTTTAACTACATTGATTTCTCCTTCAGTCTGTCCATATTTGTCCAGTAGCCAGTTTCCAAAACGATATGCTCCAATCACAATCTCTCCGCTATCATCTATCAAAGTATCTTTTGTAATCTTCTTTTCTTCAAGCGCTGCTAGTGCCGGTACTAATTTATAAACAGATCCTGGAGCAAAATCTCCCGACAAAGCTCTATTAAACAATGGCTTTTTCTCTGTATTGGAAAGTAAATCAGACACGTCTTTGAACTCTCCTCCAAAGTCACTTCTTTTCCCATCTTGAACAAATAAATTATTATCATACGATGGCACCGACACCAAAGCCAGCACTCTCCCATCCACTGTTGACACTACTACTGCCCCACTTTTACCATTTTTTTCTAGTGTACTTTTCAAAGCAGAAAAAGCCGTTTGTTGTACTGACAAGTCCAAATTCGTCATCAAATTTTCTCCA
>DATIKJ010000010.1:0-2768 GCA_035477615.1 Spirochaetia bacterium
TGCTCCAATGACAGTAGAGAATCAAAACAAAGTTGCATATTACCAAATAAAAGAATGGAAAGACAAAGGTCTAACTCCTGCCCAGATTGCTAGTAAATGGAATAGTGGAGATGAAAATGCTTATAAGAAAGGACACAAAGGATACAACGCTAAACTAGGAGTGAGTTACGATACTCCTGCATACACCATGAAGGTTTCAAACTATTATAACGAATTAAAAGGAGGAGTAGCACCACAACCAACCAAACCAGTTACTCCAATTGAAATGCCTAAAGAAAAAGAACCTACTCTTGGAGAACAACTCGGTACTAGATTAGAAGAAGGCGGAAAGGCCATTGAGTCAATTATAGGAGGGAAAGAAAAAACAGGACAAACCAGAGTCTCTGGTCTTTTGCAAACTGCTGGTGCTGTTGCTGGAGGAATCGGAGATGTAGTTACTAAAGGGCTCGAATTAATCCCCGGAGTAAAACAAATTGAAAATCTTATTGGCAAAGGAGCACAAGCATTCTTTAACACAGAAGGAGGCCAAAGTGTTATCAATACAATGAAGAATTTTTCTGAAAAACACCCTGAATTATCAAAGGATTTAGAGGCTGGTTTTAATATAGTGACTGCAATTCCAATTCTTAAGGGGCTAGGTGCAGTAAAAAATTTAGCAGTTGATGCTGCTTCATCTGCATTAAAAAGTACAGCAGAAAAAGCGATGATAACCGACCTAACAGAAATGGCAGGACGAAGTCTGAAGGGGAAAAACTTTTTAGCAAGAAATCCTGAAACAATGCAAACTTTAATTAAAGAAAGAGCTATTCCTGATATAGTAGATGGAAAAATATCAACTAAGAATGCTCGTTTCAAAGTCGGAGAACAAATATCTATGATTGAAGATGGGGAACTTCAACCTCTTCTTGAAAGCGTAAAAACCAGTGGAATAAAAACTAGCTTTGTATCATTAGAACAAACAAAACAACAAGCGATTAAATTAGCAGAAAAAGCACTGGAAGATATCGGTCCAGTAGAAAAATATTTCGATAGAATTAAAAAAGTGTATGGCGAGTTTCCAGATATTGCTGATTTAAACAAGGCTAAACGAACCGTGGCTAAAAAAATAACTCAAGGACAATTTATGTCTCCAACATACAATACTGATAAAATAGTTAGAGACACATTACAAAAAGCAGTTGAAGACGGTGCTAAGGCTCTTGGTCTTCCAGACGTTGCCACTATAAATCAAAAGATGGTTGATTTGTTTAGAGTTCAAGATTTGTTAAAAATTATAGAAAATAAACCAATCAAAAGAGGTGTGGTGTCAGATATAGTTACAGGAGCAGCAACGGTTGGAGGAGAAGCACTTGGGAATATGACTGGGATACCTTTTGCTGGGGCATTGGTTGGAAGAGGTGCTGGCGGGAATATAGGTCGTAAATTAACTGGTGGAGTAGAGGGTATATTAAAAAGGACAGGGAAAGGTGCACAGAGAGTAACACGAGAGGAATTGATAAAGAAACTAGGAGGATTGTTTGGAGGTGCTCTCAGTCAAAAAACGATCGATCGTAGTCAGTAAAATACCTGTCTTTTCCACAATAAGCACCTATTAAAATGAGTAGAATAATCCAAAACATTATTAAATTATACAACTAATATTAAAAAAAACAATGAAGCCAACAACAAACAAAATCGAAGAAAGTAAATGGAGAGGATGGTTAACGTCTGAAGTAAAATTTATTATAGGAATCATTGGTTTTGTTATTGGTGTTGTTGCTCCATATTACGATATTAAACAAGACGTTGCACTTATAAAACAAAATCACTATACTCATATTGAACAACTCCAAAAAGATATTGCTCAATTAAATGAGAGAGATGTTAGATTACAAGAACAATATATTGAATTGTTAAAAGCATTCAATAAATAATTAATTATGGAACAAGGAACTGGTGCGATTAAAGACATTAAAGACAAAAGAGATTATCAATTCAAAGAGATAGCGAAATCTTTGCCTCCTTTTGATTGGGATAAAGGATATGATATAGAAGAAATAATTGGAAAGAAATTAAAAGTCAAAGATCAAGATGGATCATCTTCTTGTGGAGGACAAGCATGGGCTACTTATGGACAAGTATTAGACCCTGATTCTGAAGAAAAGAGTGCTAAATTTATATATTCTCATACTAACGCTCCTGGCGGCGGAAGTGCAGGAAGAACAAATTGCGAGTTTGTAATTAAAAAAGGTTGGGGAGACGAAAGTAAATGTCCTAGTTATGAAAATGGAGAACCGCCAAGTGAGGCATTTATGATAAATAAAACAGATATTCCCGCTGAGGCATTTACTGACGCGCTTTTAGACAAAGGATTATCATATGCAAATGTTGGGAGTAATATAGAAGATATAGCCCAAGCAATTAAAGCAAACAAAGGGTGCATACTCGGCATCGCAGGGAAAAATAATGGCACTTGGAGAACGAAATTCCCAAAGCCTGAGCCATCGCTTGTAGGTTCGTGGAATCACTGGGTATACGCAGGAAAGGCATTGACTATAGGCGGTAAAAAATATATAGGATTTATCAACTCTTGGGGAGAATCCACAGGCGAAAAAGGTTGGCAATATATTGGCGAAGATTATATTAAAAATGATTGGGTATGGAGTGTATGGACTATGGTGTATAACTTTCCTCTTTTTAAGTTCACAAAAACTTTAAAGTTTGGTATGATTAATAGTGAGGTAAAAGAATTACAAAAAAGGCTCGGCGTAATTCAAACTGGATTTTTT
>DATIKJ010000011.1:0-6881 GCA_035477615.1 Spirochaetia bacterium
CTCACCTCCCAAAAGGGATATACCATTTCCACCAACATCAGCGAGTTCGACCGTGTCTTAGGCCCTGGCCTTACCAAAGGTGGTGTCTATCTTCTTGCTGGTCAGCCAGGTATTGGCAAATCCACTATTCTTACTCAGCTCGCCATCTCCGTCACTAACGATGTGTATTATGTTTGCTCAGAAGAAAACCCCGCTCAGGTCGCGACTAGAATCAAGAGATTATCAAAAAAAGACACTCCCAACATCCACCTCATCAACACTTCCATTGTGGATAACATCTGTGAAACCATTGCCAAAAACCCCAATTCTCTTGTCATCGTCGACTCCATTCAGTCCGTTTACACTAACCAAAACGCAACTACTCCAGGCTCTCCATCACAGATTAGAGATAGCGCCTCACTTCTCATCCAAACAGCCAAAGAACATTCCACCCCTCTAATCATTGTCGGCCATGTCACTAAGGATGGCACCATCGCCGGCCCTAAAATGCTTGAACACATGGTTGATACAGTTCTCGAACTTTCTGGCGATAGACAGCACCTTCTTCGCTTGCTTAGAACTGTCAAAAATCGCTTTGGTCCAACAGATGAAACTGGTCTTTTTCAAATGACGAGCGCTGGTCTAGAAGAAGTCAAAGATCCAGGCGCCATTTTACTCGATGGCCGTATCAAAAATGCTCCAGGCTCATGTCTTACCATGATTATGGAAGGCACCAGACCACTCACTGTCGAGATTCAAGCCCTCGTTGTTTCTTCTCCACTTCCCATTCCTCGTCGTATTGCCAAAGGTATTTCTATCAACCGTCTGCAGTTAATTTGTGCCATTCTCACGAAACACCTACATCTCCCCATTGCCGAAAAAGATGTCTTTGTCAATGTCACTGGCGGTCTAGACGTCAAAGACCCAGGCGCCGATCTGGGTATTGCTTTGGCCATCATCTCCTCGGCCAAAAACATCCCCCTTCCCGAAGGTTCCATCTGCTTTGGTGAGCTTGGACTCCTAGGAGAAATCCGCAAGATTGGCTTTAGTGACAAAATGCTCAAAGAAGCCAAAGCTCTTGGCTATACCAAAATCTACTCTCCAGGCACGCACAAAACCATTCGCGACGTCACTCTCCACGCTTGACTTATTCCCCTTTCCGAGGTATTATAGGGCGTTCTAATCTTTTTCTCACGCAAATTGACAAGGAGGAAGGTAATATGTTAATTAAGACTCTAAATGGCGATACTATGCCTGCTTTCACCCCCACGGAAATTCTTGAGAGGAGATCTTCTTTTTTAAGTAAACGTAGATCTCACTCTGACTTTCTAATGACCCTAGACGTCATAACAGGAATTGAAAACATCATCAAGGTGCACGGCTTTGTCAATTACGACTCAGCCATAAACCTGGCCTATATTGCCACAAGTAATTTATTTAACGCTTACGATTTCAAATTTGGCTATGTCTATAGAATTTCCTCCCAATACATTCCGGAGTATATCCGCGATAATGAGGAAGAAATTCATCGCTTCTTGGAGTATGTAATCCTGATCCTCATCGCCCTCGGTTGGGTCGTCAGCCAAAAAGAAGACACGGACTGGTACTACTTTGTCTTCGCACCACTACAGTCTCTCACTCCCGAAGCTATTGAGCTCGAAACCAAGCAAAGAATCAATCAAATGGCTTGCATTGCGCTCAAGACGATCAATGCTGGCTTACAAAGCCACACCGAAGTCTTTTACGCAGCCGATCTCGGACTCCCAGAAAGCTATCATCCAAGCGATTTTGAACTGATCTTCAACCGGCTCTCTGAGCTGCTCTCTCCAGGCTGGACACTTCAACCTCTCCCCGGCCAAGGATTCAAGATCAAACCCGCCACCCCTAAATAGGGGTGGTTTTTTATACCCGATTAGCCTCAAGACCTTGACTTTTCCCCCTCTTTGTGGTATTATAGGACACGTTTCAAGCCCAACGACGGGCACGCCCTTTAAACTCATATATTTCACTTGTCTCATGGAGGTTTCTAATGCAAAAGTATTATTTCACCCCAGACGCCATCAGTGGCGTAAAGATTACCATATTTGACCAGCACGGTCAAATCCTCCATCCCGCTCCAGAAAATGGCCGGCTCGGGTGTTACCGCCACGGAACCAAGATCACCATCGCCCTCAAAGTCGAAGGTGAACACCAGTGCTATACCCTCGACCATAAAACACTGGAACGTGTACCTAAAAAAGTTTCCCCGGTCGGAGAATACACGAAAAATCTTACCGTTGACTGCTCCACTGGCTCCGGACAGGTCGCCTGCTGGCCGTCAAACATGGTATGCCTGGAAATGGCCGGGCAAAGATTCAATATCGGCCTGGCAAATCAAGATGGAATTTTCTACTTCGTCGTGGAAGAATTTATTTCCACCCCGACGGAAGGTCTTCCCTCAGGTACTGTCATCGGTTTTTCCCTCCTCAGGGGTCTCGGCGTCGTCGCCTACAAACCTCTCTTCGACGCGCGCATTCACTGGACATCACTCCCCAAAGACCCCAAAACTCGTCTTCGCATGATCAAACCACTTACCCTACTCGAGCTGAGCAAGGAAGATGTCGTTCCAGTCAACGGAAGTAGCAGCTTCCGCTACGAGATTAAGAATGTGAAATATTACTCCTCCGTTCGTTAAAAAAAGCCCCGGCCAGTCCGGGGCTTTTCCTTATTTCTTGACAAATATTGCTTTCTCTGTTACTATATAGGCAGCTTAATGAGCAATCATTAAGTCAGAAATTTACGCAAGTATTTTTCGCAAGAAGCCTCCGCAAGGAGGTTTTTTGTTGCTTATCATTACTTCACTTCTACTTCAATATTCACCACTTTTACATCAACAATATCCGCATCATCTACAAAGTCTCTCCTATCACGATGTTCATCAGTCATGAGGCCTACAAAGTCTCTCAGTGCTTCTTCAGTCAGTTCTTCCCCGGTAAAGCAGCCATCCAGCCACATATACCAAAGAGCCTCTGCTTCTTTTACCGTGTGTGACATTTTCATTACATCCTCAACTATCACCTCATATCTGACTTGCATGCCACCACGTCTATTTTGAAACGCTGTATAAAAAACTCTCTCCTCAACTGTTCTCTCGTCCCATTTTATCTCGATCATTTCCATATCTACATCTTCCAACTCTCTGTCTGGAACAATATCCCAATATGTTACTTCTGGGAAAGCTCTTTCCCAGCTTTCCATCTCACCCATTGGTCCTACGTCATTCACTTTTTGCAGTATTTCTGCCTTCAGTTTTGCATACTCAACAGAACTTGGTCTATCTTTTTCAATCATAAGAGATTTTACACTATTAGAAAAAACCCATTATTCACCAAAAAGAGATAAAATAACTATTCAATGTCAGGTATTAGTCTATTCACTATTTTTCTCACCGGCCTCACTACCGGCGGACTCACCTGTCTGGCTATTCAGGGAGGCCTGCTGACCTCGATCATTGCCAAGCAAGAAAAACAAATCACCAAAACCAACAATACCGTCTCCGTTGTTTTTTTTCTCCTCGGTAAGATTCTTATCCATACACTCCTAGGTGCCCTTCTTGGTACCCTTGGTCAAACTCTTACCTTCTCTCCCATCACTCGTGGTTGGATTCAGATTACCATCGGTCTTTACCTCCTCGGCATCGCCGGCAATCTCTTAAACCTCCATCCGCTATTCCGCTATTTTGTCATCAAACCTCCCAAGTTTCTAGCACGTCTTACCAAAAATGAGTCCCAAAGCCAATCCCTCTTTGCTCCTTTCCTTCTCGGACTAACTACAGTCTTTATTCCTTGTGCCGTCACTCAGGCCACCGAAGTCATTGCTATTGGTTCGGGTAATCCTCTTTATGGTGCTGTCATTATGTTTGCTTTTATCTTGGGTACATCACCCACCTTTCTTCTTTTCGGCTTTCTACTAAATTCAGGAGCCAAAGCCTTTCAAAAATACTTTCCTCAAATAGCCGCCATTGCCCTTATCGGCATGTCCGTATATACCATCAATAATGGTATTGGTCTCACCGGTTCGATCTACACTATCCAAAACTTTTACCAAGTAGCCGTCCATCCCGATGTTCTCTCTGCCAGTGCCGACAATGAAGTTACTATCCAAAATGGCTTTCAAATAGCCCAAATTACCGTCACCAACGGCGGTTACGCTCCTCAGCTAATTACTCTCCAAAAAGACATTCCAGTTCGCCTCACTCTAAAAACCATCGATGTTCAATCCTGCTCACGCGCCTTTACCATTCCTGCATTAAATATCCAAAAACTCCTTCCTCAATCAGGTGAAACTATCATTGAGTTCACACCCAAAACTCTCGGCCCCCTCGCCTTCTCCTGCTCTATGGGTATGTATACCGGCCGTTTTAATATCATTAATTAATTTCCATGTTCAACTTTCTAAAGTCTAAACCAATCGAGAATCTAGAAACCGTCAATCTGAAACTTTCCGGCCTTCATTGTACCTCTTGTGCTATTAGTATCGATCTCACTCTCGAAGATATTCCTGGTGTCCAAAATTCTTCCACCAACTACGCCAAATCAGAGCTAACCATCACTTTTGACCCCGCCAAAACAAATCTCAAGTCCATCAAAAAAAGTATCCACAACCTCGGCTACATCGTCTCCTAATCTCTATCTTCCCTCTACTCTTATTGTCGCTTTTCTTATACTTTCTTCATTTACCGGA
Source organism: Spirochaetia bacterium (assembly GCA_035477615.1). Classification (GTDB taxonomy): domain Bacteria; phylum Patescibacteriota; class Microgenomatia; order UBA1400; family MFAQ01; genus UBA2277. The sequence goes on from DATIKJ010000011.1 coordinate 4,702, forward strand.
ATTTTTTCCAAATATGTAGCTATATGTTTCCCAATTTTTTCCACATACTGATGAACAGGGTGATATCCATCTCGAGGTAAATACAAATCTGGTGCACTCACCTGCTCCTCGTATTTTGAAATCCCAGGATACTTAGCGTTCGCCCCAAAGCCCCGACTCTTTATTCTCATTGATAGCCATAGCAACACTCGATAATAGTCTTCTCTATTATTTTCTGCCTGTCCTTTTTCAACTCGATCAGTTCGGAGACTATCATAGATATACGGAGCGATCGTCCAAAACTGTGCCATTTCGTTTCCATCTTCCAGTCTGGGAAATATTCTATCTATATCATCCTTATCTATTTCCGAAACGTATTCCATGGTAGCCAAAGCAAAATCATGGCAAGCTGGTGCATGTTCATGAGTCAACAGACGCACAATATTGGCGCTAATCCCCATCAAATGCAATCTATCATATCTATTTCTTATCTCCCCTTTTTCCTGCCATTCATCCAACATCGCTTTTGCTTCAGCATCCAGAAAGTACGGCAGTGCATGTTCTCTTTCTTTCCATGTCGCTCTTTCCAAAATCAATTTCCCCGGTTCCCATTTTCGGTACTCCGTGCTCGACTTTAAATCATTTACTGCATTTCCGTCACTGCTTCCATCTTCTTTTCTTGGCCAAAACCAATTGCTCATTAAGGGGATCGCTCCTCGATTTTGTTTTAATTCAAAATAGTTCACCCCGGAAAAATCATACTCAGGAAGCGCGTCAACCATTTTCTCTATCTCCCTAGGACTCAAAGAGCCAGTTTCCGTAGAAAATATCATTGATTATTTTTCCTCGCCTTTTACGTCTTTTAGATAGCTTTTAAACTCTTCCCAAACTTTCTTCCAGTCACCACCAGCCGCTTCTATTTCTTTGAAAATTGTTTCTACATCTACGAGAATCTGATCTTCTTTAACTATCATTTTTGTTTTAGCCATATTCTAGCATTATAACGAAGTTATAAGCGAATATAAGAGGAAGCGCAGTCTGGATATTTCAATAACCATGTTATTGAAAAGAAGACGAGCAAGCTCTTATTTTTCACCAACTTCAATTGTTAATTTAATAATTTATTACCCCATCTTACCAGAAGCGGGCACTCATGCCCGCTTCTTTTGCTACTATTTGTAGGCTACCGGTACTTCGGTCAGAACTACACCCAAAGACATACGACGAGCTTTGACGTCAATCATTTCTACAAAGGCTTCCACCTTGTCACCCATCGCAAATTCTTTGTCTGCTGGTTTCTTGGAAATGTGAATCAAGCCATCAACGCCTTTTTCGAAGTTGACGAATATACCATAGGGAGCGATACGAACAACCTTACCTGTGTGTTTGGTACCCACAGCATAGTTCTTTTCGATCTCTTTCCATGGGTCATCGGTCATTTGTTTTATGGAGAGGTTAAGTTTTCCAGCCCCTTTATCGATTCCGATAACTTGAACTTTGACATCTTTACCCACTTTAAACATTTCGTTTGGATCTTCCACTTTCTCCCATGAGATTTCAGAAATATGGATCAAGCCTTCAACTCTGGCTGTCTCTCCTTCTTTCTCTTTCATTGGTACATTGACGGTTACAAATACACCAAAAGGCATAATTCCAGATACAGTACCTTCTAGTTTGTCGCCAATGGTCACCAGTTCCAAAGCCTCACCCTTTTTGGCGAGCGACTCTGAATCAGACACCATCTTCTCGGAGAAGATTAATCTGTTTTGATCTTTATCTACTTCAATTACACGTACTTTGAAAGTCTTGTTTAGGAGTTCTTCCATGTTACCGAGGTATTTCTCTCCAAACTGGGACGTCGGCACAAATCCACGAATCTCGCCCACTTTGACGACCATTCCACCTTTGTTGACTTCCACACCAGAAACTTCGACTTCTTTTTCCTCTTCCATCAATTTCTTGAAGCGAGACCAGCGATTTTCATCAGCAGCCTGTTTGAGTGAGAGGATTATCTGTCCTTGATCGTTTTCGGGAAACTTTACGTAGGCTTCAGTCTTGTCACCTACCTTTAGTTCGGCTAATACGTCATATGCCTCTACCAAGTCTTCACCAGTAACGACACCTTCTGTCTTGGCTCCGATATCAATAAGAACCATCTTTTTGCCAATCGAAGAAACCACACCTTCCACCTTCTGACCCTT
>DATIKJ010000012.1:0-10726 GCA_035477615.1 Spirochaetia bacterium
CATTATTGCCGCCTCTTGGGCTCTCATGCAGCTTATCTCCTTCTTCTTCGGCATCGACGTCTTCGGTGGCAACATCACTATTCCCAAACCCTACTAACCCCGCCGTCATTGCGAGGAAGTACTCTGACGAAGCAATCTCAAAACCCCGGGCAACCGGGGTTTTAGTTTGGGATATAATAAATTATGATCTTTCAGTTTATACCTCAAGTTTATGCCGCTGAAGCATGGAGTGATCCTTGTGTTGATGATGGAGTTGCCACAATTAGAGGCATTGAATGCGTGTTTGAAAGACTTGTTTCCCCGGTCCCTGCCCTCCTAGCTCTTGTTGCTGTCGGCATGATCATTATGGCTGGTGTCCGTTTACTCAATGCTGGCTCCGATCCCAAAGCGGTTGCTTCCGCCTGGAGTACTTTTACTTGGGCAGTCATCGGTCTTATTCTTCTTGCTGTCGTCTGGATTATCCTTATTCTTATTGGCAAATTCACCGGCGCCAACGTCACCACTTTTACTATACCCACGTAATATCATCAGCCGTTTATAATTGTTTCTAGTGAAGAAATATTTATTTATCATTTTCTTATTAGCTTTTGTCTGGGTTGCTGTTTCTTCACCTACAAATGCCGTTGATCCAGTAACTACTATTACTCCAAAACCAACCACTGACCCAGATGCCTTTGTTATTCCTCCTTTCCCCACTCCCGAAATCCCCACACCAGTCAAGTTTTGTGAACTAAAATCATCCCGAGATGAAACCATCTATCCTCCCAACAGCGCCTGTTATGCCGAAGTCAAAAGAACCCAACTAAAAATAAAAGACTATCCCAAGACCTGTATCAAAGAACCTATTGTTACCTACAACGACATTCGTAAAATTAACGAAAGTACTGCTTCGATAGGAGATAATAGTTTTAAAAACTGCGGTAATCCTCCCCGTGATCTAGTCTACTCATGTAATGTCTATGTCACTGTTACGACAGACGTTTCCAAAGCTGAGCTAGGTAGTTATGGCCCAAACTACGAAACCTTAGCTTCAACCACCCCAAACACTGCCGATAATATTGCCAAAAAATATCTCTTTAACTCTCTTTTTGATCGACCATACTATGACATACCAAACACCCCCCGTGAAGCATGGCGAACCTACTGGAGACTACTTCCTTTCAAAGAACAGGCCAATCTCACCGCTCAGTTTATCAATCTCGTAAACCTTAATCCAATAGTTGATAAATTAACACTCAAAAAAATAAATAATACTAAGTATCAATATATCGATGCCAATGGCGGTATCAACACTACTACCGTCAAAGATCTCATGAACCAGCTTCCCCAGTGTCTCTTAACAGAGCCTGTCTGTGACGACTTTGCTGTAGAATACAACAATTTAAATGCCAATACCAAGGCCGCCTACAACACCCTCATTCCTCTAAGTTTCAACAATCTTCGTGGTTGGATTGCTCTAGTACCTCCCAAATGGCCAGGACGTGAACCATTACCAGATACCGTATCTCGAGAAAGCCTCCCTTATATCGAGCCCATTTTCTCCGGACTCCTATCTAGCAAATACGGTCTTCTTGCCAATCTTCAGCCAAGCTGGCTTATTGCCGACTCTCTCAGCGATCTTACTGATAAAAACACTAGTTATGATATTTCTATCCTAAGCAAAGACGGCTATATATCCGGTCAGTTTGCTCCAGGAGACAATAAATTTGAAGATAATGACATGGATGTTACTGTCACAGACAACGCCGACGTCGTCCGCTGTCCGGATTATCCTGATATATATCATCTCTCTGCTCCCTATACTTATCCCAAAAACCCTCAAAACAAAGATCCATATCATGTCCAAGAAGTTCAAATCTTAGGTTCAACTATAAAATGGACGCTTGATGAAAGCCCAGCATTAGTTGAGGATATTCTTGATCGATGGGGTAACAAAATTGGAGAAAGATTGTATTGTAACGATCCTGATCAATTCTGCTCAGAAAGTCCTCTCAACGGGTCAGACGTCAATTGTTGTCATTTCAAAGTTTCTGGTTCTGGTATCGGCAAAGCTCTCACTGTATTCAACAATCCAAAAGTCACCGACATCAAACAAACAGTTGTCGGCAACACTGAAACCTCTCTCTACAACACTCTTATTCCCGACGCCCTACTTACTCCAACCCCAACCGACAAAAAGATTGATGCTCCAATAGCCACTCACCTAAACATCAAAACTGACTACTCTGGCAACAGTGCCGTCACCAACAAAGACAACCCCATCTACCGCGAAAACAATCTTGCTCAAGATACCGTTCACATCATTCAAAACTGTTGGTTAGTTCCCAGTGACAATCAAAAATCAACGAAATGTGGCCTTGCCCAACCTTTTGAATGTTCTACCGATTGTGACCCAGGAGTTCCATCTGCTACCACAGCTTTAGCTACCAAAGCAAAATTTATTGAGTTAGCCAACCAATGGCTTGCTGGAGTTGGTAACCCAGCCATAGACAAATTTGAAACAGTTGTTAACTCTGCTTCCGCAGCTGGCGTTAATCCAATCTTTGCTCTTGCAATATGGCTTCATGAAACAGCTGCCAGTAACTACGAAGGTATCTGTAAACAAATTGGTGGCGGAGATATGGACTCAGGATACTGCACCCGAGTTCTTGACTTTGGTATCAATCTCGACTCTATTGCCAGCAACTACTCTACTGGTGAGTACCATTTTGCCGACCAGCTTCGTATATTTCTAGAACTACCCAATCGCTACAAAAATACCTGTCGAACAGAAATGACCAAATATCGAGACTGTCCCATGCGTGTCTTTACCGCCATGTACTTTGATGGCAAATGTGAACCTTCTACCAGATCTGATGCATATATAAACGCCATAAAAAGTATTTTTAACAGCTTAGCACCCGATCAAAAATTTCCCTGTTATCCTTCTGCCTATCCATAATCCTCTGCCTTCGACATCTCAATTCATGTATAATAATTTTTGAATATGCTACGCCGTCTTGCCCCAATCATCATTATTTCTGCACTAATATTTTTCTCCTTTATTCTCGCTACCCCTGCTCGTGCAGATATCAACGATATTACCGGTGACGGCTCCGCCGACAAATATCTCCAAGATTTTTGTGCCAAACGCCAAGGAAACCAAATGAATCTAGAAACTTGGTACTCCGGTAAATGTACAGATGACACTTTTAGCGGTGAGGGAGTTGGTTTCTCCGACATTATTATTCTCGATCTTGCCGAAAAGCTATCCGGGAAAAAAGATCCAGGTCAAACCTTTTCTCAAACAATTTTAAAGGTCCTTGAAAATTTCTCTGTCTCCATGCACTCTACCCCAGAAGAAAAACAGCTTGCTATTGCTTCAGCACGCCAAGAAATTTTTAGTAATCATCAAGGAGGTCTTGTTAATGGAGTTGGAAACATGATTGGTTCTCTTTTTCAATCTCAACCAGCCTCGACCTACTCTTATCTTGCCCACGTAAGCAACAATCTCCAAAAAAACAGGATCATTCCCGAAGCTCTAGCAGCACCATCTCCATCGTCTGGTACTGGTTTCTCTACCTTCTACGCGTTCCTCCCCTTGTGGACTGCCATGAGAAATATTGCTTATCTCGGTCTCGTTGTTTTCTTTGTTGTTTACGGTTTTATGATAATGTTTCGTGTCAATCTTGGTCAAAAAACAGTTATCACCGTACAACTTGCCATTCCCAAACTTATCGTCACTCTTCTTATAATTACTTTCTCCTACGCCATTGTTGGTCTTTTGATCGACTTTATGTGGGTTCTTGTCTATTTTTCCCTAAGCCTTCTTAAACAACAAAACTTAATTTTTTCTGGCAATGTTCCTTTTGTCGGTTATGAGTGGTATCCTGCAAAAGTAGCCTCTGGAGAACAGTTTGGTATCTTTGGATCCTTTTTTGTCAACGCCTTAGTCTCCGCTCCGGCAGCCATCTATGGTGCTCTAAGTATTATTATCGGTGGAGGTGGTATAGCTGCTAACTTAGCCACTATTGGAATGATTGCTGTAGGAGCGGGAATCAGTATTATTCTCGGTATTGTAATCATAATTGCTGTTTTAATTGCTTATGCTAAGCTTCTCTTCAAACTAATTAGTGCATTTATTTCTATCGTTATTTCTCTCATTACTGCACCCGTTGTTCTCTTAGGCAACGCTTTCCCCGGTTCTAACGCCATCGGCAACTGGTTTAGAGGCTTAATCGCCAACATCTCAGTCTTTCCTATAACCATGCTCTTACTTCTATTCTCATATATGCTTATGGTCCAACCCGTATTTGAAATTTGCGGTGGTGGAATAATTGATGTTAGTGCAGCTTGTGAAGATGTATTCGGAGTTAAAGATCTCAGTAACGATAGTTCTGATATGGTTATGCCTCTTTTTAAACCTCTCTTTGGTAGTTTTAATTCAAGTGGTCTTCTCGCTTTACTCGGTGTTGGTCTTCTCCTTATGGCATCCAAATACGTCGACATGGTCAGAGACGCCCTTAAAGTTCCTGCCTTTAAGTATGGTTCCTCAATTGGTGAAGCCCTCAAGATGGGAGTAAATCTCAACAACGATTGGGCACAAAGTGGCTACAAAAATCTTCCTCGAGGAATGAGAACCAGTATGACCTCCAACCTCAAAGATAAATCTCTAGCCGCCAAGGAAGCTGTCGATAAATTTGGCAAAGTATAAAGTCATACAAAAACGAGTATCAATCGTTTTATCATACTTTCTCCTTGTCTATAAATTCTTCAAGTTGGAATGTCTTTTCCTTCTATCCCAATCTCCTATCTGACCATCAGCCTTTTTAGCGATTTCTTTTATAGAATCAAAAACGGACACGCCTTGTTGATACCATACAGGATATGACGAGGGATTTGCATTACGGTTTATCTTGTCGATTAAATCATAACTCTGATTCCATAATCTATCGATAAAATTCAACATCTCTTTTCGATGCTCTCTGTATTTTTCTGAGTGCATTCCAAAAAAAGTCGGTTTTGTCGACTGAACCTCATTCTTAAATAATTGTTCTGCCATCTCCGCAAACACCTTCATTTCCACAGGTTTTGGATTTTCACTATCTACAAATGAATGGGTATACAAGAAAGCTTTATCAACTCCCATCATACATCTCGAAATCCACTCCTGAATAGGCATATCGTGTGCTTCTTCAACCACAATTCGGCCTCTTTCCTGTCTCACATTACTAAAAGCAAAACTCGCCGGCACAGTTGCATTACTACCAAGCCAATAGGCATCACCAAAACTACCAGTCATATGACGATATAATTTTCCCTTTAAACTCTCCAGTTTTGCAATATCTGTTGACGGATCTACAATTTCTTTCATTGTGTTAAGAACTGTTAGAGCCGATTTCATCATTACCAAGCGAGTTGCTTGATCCGTCGCCGGTTTAATATTGTCAGTATCTCGAGTAATCTTTGCCGTAGCAAGTTGATTACTGGAAAATAAATTTTCGTTTACTCTCCATTTCAACCAATCTCCTCGTTCAAGACGTCTTTCCCCTTCTCCAGACAAACCTGTGGGGATTAGTTGATTTGAAACCAAGGCGGCCATCCTTCTCTCTGTTTCTTCTCTTTTTTCAAACAACTCATCACCAGAGCATCTGGTAAACGGCTTTATTCCATTACTTAAATCTTCTTGAATCAACATTCTCACAAAAGGGTCTCTCTCCTCACTTATTTTGTATTTTCGTACTCTTGTTTTGGCCTGGTTCACCATCATTGCCAAAAAATCTTCAGCACTTGTGTCAGTTAACATTTGATAAGAAGTAAGCAAAGCAAAAGCTGTTTCGGCCACATATTTATTTAAGTTCAACGACTTGTAAAGTTTTGCTTTTTCTCCCAAATCTCCTACCAGTCCCCAATACTCCACCAACTGAGGCCTACCCCTATCATCCAAAAGACCTTCAGCAAAATGTTTTCTGAGTTCCCTCATTGCCCTACTTATTTCTACTCCCAAGTCAACTGTCACCAAACCACCCTCTCCATTTATTAATCGTCCACCAGCATCCAATTTTGCTGGCAATTCACATTGTTTGTTTGCAAAAAAGGCTTCAGCATCTTCACTTATAAATAAACCTGGGGTTAAAGTACTTTCTTTAATCTCTTCTGTATCTTTAAACTGTGCCCAGTGAGCAAACACATTTCTCATATTTGCCCAATTTTCTATCCCCAATTTATTAATTCTCTCAACTAGTGCATTACTAATTACTGGATCTTTTCCTCTTCCCAAATCGACGGCAATTATTCCCGAGCTAGACAAGATGGCGTTCTTCACTTCATCGGGGTTATTCTTTCCTCTTTCAAAAACCAAGTTATAACACTCCTGAATAATTCTATACTCCTCTTCTTCTGTAAAAACCTCAGCTTTTTTACCCTCATCTTTTTTTTCTGCAGTTTCATTCTTTACCTCACCAGTATTAACCGATTTTTGATATATTTTCTCCATCTGTTTCTCCCTCACATCAAAAGGGATATTATTGTTCCGCCAATTTCTTTTCACCCAATCTGTCCTCCGATCATTTCGAAAAGCAACGTTCGGAATCTTGTCTATATCTTCCAACTCAAGAGACCAAGGTTCATTGGTTTTTTCCAAGTTTTCTACTTCTCCGCCATCTTCCATTTCTTCCTCCACACTTTCTTCAACCAGCTCCAAATCTTCCTCTCTTAGATTAATTAAATTCGCAATTTCAGTCTCTCCTTCATTTAAGTTCTCACCATTGCTCATCTTGGAAACAACATCTCTCAACACCGCCTTTCTTCTCCCCAACTCTTTTAGATCCTCCGCACCATTAATTTCTAAATCTTTTCTTAAATAATCATCCGGACGAATTCCTTGTTCTTCCAACCTTCCTTTTGCTTCTCTCAAAGACTGTCTATACTCATCATTTCTGGAAGAATTGTTCCTGGTTTCCTTGGACACCTCAGCCAAAACCAAATTTAAATCACTCGCTGTTTGTTCTCTTCTTATTTTATCTACTTTGCTTTCACCGCTTCTTTCTTGATCCTGAACTAATTCAAAACCTCTTTCTGGATGAACCGCCGGTTCTACCACACTCTCTATTCCTTCATTTTCCACTCCAGAAGCTTCAAAACCTTTATCCTTCATAAGTTTCAACATTCTCTCGCTTGGTTTCCAACCAGTGTCGTTTTCAGCCATTTTTTATATAAGTCTTTTAACCCTATAACTGTCCAAATTATAGCATTAATCCCACGTTTTACCACAAATTCGCTATACTAGATGAAGACCTATGGCGATTCAACACCTACTACCACAAGACATCAGTAACTACCGCTTCCGACTGATTGGCGACATGACGATCAAACAGTTTGCCTCTTTAGGTATTTGTATCGTACTTGCCATTATCGCCTACAGCTTTCCTTTACCTTTTTTCTTCAAATATCCTCTTGTTTTTGCCTTTATTCTTCTTGGTGTTGGTATGGCCTTTGTTCCAGTTCAGGGGCGCTCCTTAGATATCTGGATGATCGCCTTCATAAAATCCATTTACTCACCCACACAATACACCTGGAAAAGCACTCCTGCCACACCTGAAACTGCCGAGACTGCTGCTCCAACACCAGAAAACAATCTTGCTGTAGCTCGTCAAGTTTCTAACCCTTCAATGGAAATCACTCAAGGTTCTCCCTTAAAACAAACTCCACCCGAACCTCCTACAACACCTATCCAATCCCAAGAAGAAACATCTCCCGAACCAACCTCGACAACTCATACTGTTTCTCCCTCGACAACTCCAGTGGTTACCTCTCCGCTTCAATCTACCTCTACACCCCAACCAAAAACTGCTCCTGTTGAATCTTCTGCTATCCAAACTCCGCCGCCTACCATTAACCTTCCTATTCCTTTTACTCCAACCTCTCCAAACACTTTAGTTGGTCTTACTCTCACTCCTTCAGGTCATATATTAGATGGTGTTATGGTAGAGATCAAAAAAAACAATCTCACTCTCCGCGCTACCAAAAGTAACAAACTTGGCCAGTTTATGTTTGCTCGCCCCTTAGACTCCGGCCTCTACCAGATCCTTGCCGAAAAAGAAGGAAATGTATTTGCTCCATACTCTTTAGAACTCACCGGCGAGATTGTCAAACCTCTAAAAATTCAAGCCCAATAAATATGTCCGACAACATCAAATCCTCAACCCAAGAACATCTTGATATCTATGCCATCAAAAACCATTTAGTCTTTCTCAAAGATGGTTCTGCAGCTCTTGTTCTCAAAACTACCGCCATAAACTTTAACCTCCTCTCCGAAGAAGAACAAGACGCTAGTATCTACGCCTACGCCGGACTCTTAAACTCTCTTTCTTTCCCCATTCAAATAATGATTCGTTCCCAGCGAAAAAATATTTCCGACTATCTTGGCCTTATCGACAATCGTATCCAGTCTGTTCCTTCTCAAAAAGTTAAAGAGCAATTATTAAATTATCGTCAGTTCGTCAAGTCCCTAGTCAAAGAAAATCGCGTTCTCGAAAAGAAGTTCTTTGTCATAGTTCCTTTTACCGTTATCGAACTTGGTCTCTCAAAATCCTCTTTCAATCCTTTCGCTAAATTTCCTCAAAAACCACCTTACGATCTTTCCTACATCGAAGAAAAAGCCACTATGATCATTTACCCCAGACGAGATCATCTGATTCGTCAGCTAGCCAGAATTGGTCTAAAAGCTTCCCAACTAACCACCAGTGAACTTGTTACGCTTTTTTACAACATCTATAATCACACCTCATCCACTCTAAGTCCAACGCAAGTAAAAGCATCTATCAATCCCTAAACAAGCTCTTTTCCGTTATACTAAATCATGGGTTTAAATCTCTTTTCTCTTGGTGCAAAAAAAACTCAAACCGCTGAAAACACGCCGGTATCTCCCACTACACCTCCAGAAACAAAACCTCAGGCACCTCTTTCAACTACCAAAGAAATCTCTAGCGCCGCTTCTGTCCAAGACGTTATTGCCCCATCATCTATTGAAGTTGATTTTTCTTTTATGAAAATCGACGACAACTATATTCGCACCCTTTTTGTCACCGGTTATCCTCGTTTTGTCTCTGCCAACTGGCTTGCTCCACTCATAAACTTCAACCACTCTCTCGACATCTCCATGTTTATCTATCCATCAGACTCCAAAGACACTCTTGATAGTTTAAGACACCGCCTCGCCGAAATGGAAGCTGAGATCAACACCGATATTGAAAGAGGTCGTATTCCCCAAGCAGCCACTGAGGCTGCCTTAGAAGATGCCAAAGCTCTTCAAGAACAACTTGTCAAAGGAGCTGAGCGTTTCTTCCAATACTCTCTCTACGTCAGCATCTCTGCTGACTCCGAAAAAGAGCTTAATACCGTTACCGCTCAAGTTCAAAGTATGTTGGCTTCTCTTCTCATTATTGGCAAGATTGCCTCGCTTTCCATGGAAGATGCCTTCAAAACCACCCTTCCCTACTGTAAAGATCGACTGTTGATCACGAGAAACATGGACACCACCGCTCTCTCTACGACCTTTCCTTTTACCTCTTCCGAACTCTCCGACAACCAGGGCATTCTTTATGGCATCAACGCTCACAACGACTCCTTGGTTATCTTTGATCGCTACTCACTTGAAAATGCAAACATGCTCGTTCTAGCCACTGCTGGTGCCGGTAAATCTTATGCTGTTAAACTAGAAATTCTCCGTTCTCTAATGTTTGACACACAGATCATTATTCTCGACCCGGAAAATGAGTATGAAATGGTTACTAAGGCTGTTGGTGGTAACTATATCTCTTTCTCTGCCACTTCGCCTCACAAGATCAATCCTTTTCAAATCGCCAGACCCAAAGAAAGCACCGAAGATGAAATGGGTTACAAATATCTCTTCCTCATGTCTCTACTTAAAATCATGATCGGTGAAATGTCTCCCATGGAAGAAGCCACCATGAACCGCGCTCTGGTACTTACCTATCGCCAAAAAAACATCACCGATGACCCAGCCACTCACTCCCAAGAACCACCTCGTATGGAAGATCTCTATCGTGCCATTATTGGTATGGAAGACGCTGTAGCTAAAACTTTAGCAGCCAGACTCGAAAGATTCGTTATGGGTAGTATCAAAGGTACGTTCGACCAGCAATCAAACATTGATATAGATGCTCCTATTACCGTTTTTTCCCTTCGTGATCTTGCCGATGAGATTCGCCCCATTGTCATGTTTATGATTCTCGACTATGTCTGGACGGAAATAAGGAAAAATCTTCGCAAACGAATGTTGGTTGTTGATGAAGCCTGGTATCTCATGCGTTATGAAGACTCAGCTAAGATTCTGCAGGGTTTTGTAAAACGGGCCCGAAAATACTATCTTGGAGTCACTATCATTTCTCAAAATGTCGATGACTTTTTGGCCTCTCCTTATGGCAAGGCCATTATTACCAACACTGCTCTCAAACTTCTTCTCAAACAAGCCTCTGCCGCCGTCAACCAAATTGTTGAGGTCTTTTTCCTTTCTCAAGGAGAAAAACAGCTTCTCCTTTCCGCCGGTATTGGTGAAGGAATTTTCTTTGCCGGCCAAAATCACGTAGCCATCAAAATTATTTCCTCTCCCGATGAGCACGCCCTTGCCACTACCAAACCTTCAGAAGTTCTCGAGGCTCTTAAACAGCAAACTCCAGCTTAGTCAATTGTTATGGCAAATAAAGACTACTCTCCAGAAATTCGC
>DATIKJ010000013.1:0-4286 GCA_035477615.1 Spirochaetia bacterium
ATATTCAGAAAGGGAGTTTTCAAGTGAATGTTGGAGCCGGGGGGCCTGGGTTCCTCAAAGGGTCAATTTATAGAGGCCCTTCTGGTGGTGCGTCGTCGTTTTTGGATATTATTGCTTGGGGTGGTGGTCAGGGCGGAGGAGCTGCATCCTCAAATGGTGCTTCCGGGGGAGGCAGTAGTGGAGTAGCTTCACAGCAAAATAGTGGTGGGGGAACAGGATATGGAAATAATGGTGGTGCAAAAGATTGGATGTCAGGAGGAGGCGGGGGTGGAGCCACTGAGCCTGGAGTTGATGCCGTCTATCCCAATGCTCGTGGAGATGAGGTGGGTTCAGAGGGAGGTGATGGGTTTACAACGGCTATTTCTGGTCTCAGTAAAACATATGGGGGTGGCGGGGGAGGTGTCCGTTATAGAAATACAACTTATGCTGAGTTAACAACACGTGCTGCAGGGGGTGCAGGAGGTGGTGGAGTAGGAGGAACCGGAAATTATTATAGTAATGATAGAGGTATGCCTCCGACAAGTGGGCAGGCAAATACTGGTGGGGGTGGAGGAGGTTGTTATGCTACTTGTCTTTCAGATAATCGTGGTGGCTATGGAGGAAGTGGCGTAGTGATTATTAGATATTTAACTCGACCCTTAAATCAGTTATTGGCTTCGACACTGTTATTGCCGGAGATAAATAATTTTCCATTAGGGATTGCGGGTACATGGCCGGTGATTACAACGCCAGTAACCTTAGATGCCAACGGAAATTATTATGTACAAGTTTATGCTTCAGCAGTGAATCCTACATATACTTTTGATTACACTCAGTTGTTGGACTCGGATAAAGTGGCAGGAGTGAAGTTACAGTGTCAGGGAGAAGATGCGGCGGTGACACAGCATGGTCAAATTGTAACAAAAGATATTGGATTTTGGCGAGTTTATGGTGGATGGTGGCAAGTTGTAGGAGGAAATGTGTACGCTAGAGATGGAATAAGTAGTTCGATACCGGCTAGTTTGGTACCTGAAAGTAATCAGAGATTGATTCTGGCCAATGCAGATGGAGTTTCAGGAGTTTTGAGTTATGGAACTCCTTGGATTGGGTTAGAACTGGGAACTAATCCCGGTGCAAGGGTAAGTGATGCATCTTGGAGAGTTGAGAGTCTTTATGATGGTTTACATTACGACTACAACTTTTACAAAACCAAGATGGATCTTCTTCCGGCAACCAGCTGGGATGGAGGAAACATTGATTACAGTGATGGTGGTGTGGGATATCAAATATTCAAACACACTGGCAATGTAACGCTAAATTATAGTGGGCCAACAGGAACACAGAAAGTGATTTTGCTGGTGGATGGCAATGTAACGATAAATGATGATGTGGTTGTAACTGCTGGAGCCTTTTTAGGAGTGATCGCAAAGGGAAATATTACGTTTAATACAGGGGTAGCAAACGCTCATGGTTGGTTTGTGGCGGAGAATATCAATATTCCGTGTAAGGATACCGTAGATCCTTTGGGTGAGTGTGATAGAACAGATGTTCAGTTTGTGGGTGAAGGCTCGTTTGTTGGTTGGTCGGGGATAAATATGGGGAGAGATAGATTTAAAACAAATAATCAGGAGCCATCAGAAAAATTTGCCTACAGATCGGATATGCTATTAAGCGTTCCGTCACCAATGAAGGTTTACACCAAGAGATACAGTCCGTTTGTGCCCTAAAGACAATTTTCAGTTGACAATGTATATACAATGTATTATGATATATGTTAGATAAAAGGATTGAGTGGAGTGAGGAAAAGAATAAGAGATTGATCGAAATGAGAAATGTTTGTTTCGAGCAAATCTTTGATATCATTTCTTCTGAAAAAGTTATCTATGTTATTAACCATCCAAACAAACATAAGTATCCAAATCAAAAATTGATGTTTGTGAATATAAATAAGTATATTTATTACGTTCCTTTTGTCGAAGATTAAGAAAAGATTTTTTTGAAAACAATTATTCCTTCTCGAAAAGCAACAAAGGAATTCATTATTAAGAAAAACAAAAAATGAAAAAAGATAAATTGACTGCCTACGAAAAAGAAATAGTTGAAGCGATTGACAGAGGGGAGTATCAACCTGTTGATAATGTGAAGGGGGAGATAAAACGATTAAGCGTGGTTGCCCAAAAACAGATGAAGAATAAAATGATTAGTCTTAGATTGCCTGAGGATTCAATTGTGACTTTGAAAGAAAATGCAAAAAAAGCGGGATTGCCTTACCAGACTTTAATATCGATGTTGATCCACCAATATAATCAGGGAAAGGTTAATTTGAAGATTTGAGTAGAATTATGAGTTTTGTGGGATATTTGCATTAAAAAACCGACTGGTGAGGTCGGTTTTAAGGGAAAAATAATTTAACTTGACTTTTCTTCGTAAAGTGCCAACACTTGGTCGGCGTAGATGTATCCATAGTCTATCGGCCCGTAGTGAAGGAGGCCTTCGCGGATGGATCCGTATGTTTCGATGTAGCCGGCGAGAATTTTGCAGCCCCAGTCGATGTTTATGGCTGGATTGAACAGATCACTGGATACTGGACGTTGGTGAAAGATGGGGTAGCCGGAGTCAGATGGCATAACTTGCATCAGGCCAATTGCCTTCATGCTCGAAACAGCGTCGGGGTTGCCCTTGGATTCAACTTGGATAACGGAAGCAATCAAAACTGGGTCGAGGTTGTAGTCATCGGCGTAGTCGTCGATGAGCTGACACCATTGCTTGATATTGTCGTCGAAGTTGGCGATGGAAGTGCAGTTGTAGGGTGTTTCGGTAGGTTCCGGTTCGGATACTTCTTCAACGATGGGCTCGGACGCTTGGATAACTTCTTCGATCGTCGATTGCTTGTCGTCTGGAACAGATGAAGCGAAGGCAGACTTGGCAAAGCCGAAGGCAAAGAATAGAGCGAGAAGAATGATCAGCCCAATGAGGGTTTTGGCAAAATGCCTTTTGGTGACATAAATGAAGCCGACGGCCACAAGGAGGCCCAAAACGTAGGGAAAGCTGCCAGGTCCGGCGATTATCTGCCCGACGACGAAAGGAATAAGGATGAGGATGATCCAGAGGACAATGGGTCCTCGGCGGGCATGAAGCTTGCCGGTGACATCACCAATGATTTGATTGGGGTTCATGAAATACCTCCTTTGGAAAAGAATGGGAGAGAAAAGTCAATTTCAAGGATCAAAGCTAGGTTGTAATAGCTCAACAGTGCCTGGAGTATATCCTATATTATCTAAAAAGTCAAGCTTAGACATACCAAAAGCCCTCCTTGCGGAGGGCGTATTTTAAACAAGAACGTAGCCATCAATTACGAGTTCGGTAGCCATTACTTCACAGCTTAATTCAAATGCTACCCTTTTGGCAACTTCTGATGGCGATATAAATTGAGACATTTTTTCTTCATATCGCTTTTTAATTTCTGGAGAGATACCGTTCCACTCTCTGGTATCGACAGCAGCTAGTAAGACGTCGACAACACTAATTTTTTTAGACTTGCCATATGTTCCGTTGACGCTTTTTCCAAAATTATGCATGGCCGCAAAAAAGGCGGAGTAGTGAGGAGCAGCGGGGAGTCCGTTTCTGACACATTGCCCTAAAATGTTGACAATTCTGCCATTATTTTTCATCAACAATGGGGCTGCATCGCAAATAGCGCGCATGTGTCCAGTGTGGATTGATTCCGTTTGGCTATAGCTGTTGAAATCAAAAGGATCAGCCTCAATAAACGGAAAGGAAGATAAAACAAGCACATCCAGTCTGGGAAGATTTTTGATTAGGTAATCTATTTGATCAAAGTCCCTGATGTCCACTTTAAATGCGTTTGGTATAGGGGTATGAAAATAAGTATTGATTGTTTCATATTCCTGGGAAAGCTCTTTAGAGATGCAACCTCCGATAGTGCTACTTGCGCCGAAAATGAGAGCAACTTTCTTCATAAGGGTCTCCTTTAATGTGCCGAATGGTTAGATGGGCTTAAGTAGTCGTATTGTATCCTATAAGAGGTAATAATGCAAGAATTGGATATCAATACCAAAAGCCCTCCTTGCGGGAGGGCTAGCTGGTTTTTTGGTAACTTTTGATTAGATGTTACTGAAGGCAAGCTTTACAGAAGGAGTGTGGGTACAAGTGACGTAGGCTGTCTTAATTTTGGTGACACCGATGCTTCTTATAGCTTCGTTGATGTTGTCAACGAGATCTTCACTTTTCTGGGTGATAGAGCCTAGGTTGAGGTGGATGATGGGGAACTTGGCTTCGGTTTTGTA
>DATIKJ010000014.1:0-24253 GCA_035477615.1 Spirochaetia bacterium
CCCATGGCAATCCCGATGTCTGCCGCCATTAGTGCAGGAGCGTCGTTTACTCCATCTCCAGTCATAGCTACTATCCTGCCTGATTTTTGTAACACCCGCTCAAGTTTGAGCTTTGCTGCAGGTGTCATTCTGGCAAAAACCGATGTTTGTGTTACTTTTTCCAAGACCTCTGCGTCACTTAGTTTTTCTATTTCACTGCCCAGTACAACTGGCGCATGGCTTGATATACCCGCAAGTCCAATTTCAATGGCAATTGCCAAAGCAGTGTCTGGATGATCTCCTGTAGCCATGATTACTTTTATGCCTGCTTTTTGAGCAGTCTCAACGGCCGCTTTTGACTCAAGTCGTGGTGGATCGTATAAAGCTACGGCTCCTACAAAAATTGAATCATCTAAGCTCGGAAGATTATTTATGTCGCCACTACTCAGTTTTTTGTAAGCTACTCCCACAACTCGCATACCTTTTTTCAAAAAATTCCCTTGTACTTGATCAAGAAATTTTTGTTTTAGCTTATCTTTAAATGTTGTTTGCTTGCTACCTAAGTATGTTTTAGAGTCAGCAATAACTGACTCTAGGGCTCCAATAAAATATATGTATCTTTCGTTATTGCTATCTACAATGCTTGCACGCAGGCGTTTACTTTGAATAAAGCCAAAATCTCTTACTTTTTTGCTCCTTGTCTCGAATCCTAATGATAGTGGCAAATAAGCCATCGCCACTTCGGTAGGATCGCCAATCAGTTCTTCAGATTTGACCATTTTGTTTTTTGGGAAATATACATCATTACAAAGCAGTAAAATATCAAGAAGTTTGTGTGATACGGATGTCTTCTTTTCGAATATCTGAGATTTGGAATATATCGTTTCATCACCGGGGAACAAACAGTAATTGGCCTCCATAATCCCTGTTGTCAAGGTCCCTGTTTTATCCGTAATAATAGTGTCCACCACAGACAGTGTTTCTGTTGCGGACAACTTTCTTACTAATGCATTGCGCTTTGCCATTCTGTTTGCAGAGAGTGCAGTCACCACAGTTAAGACAACAGGTAGTCCTTCGGGAATAGCAGAGATAAGGGCTGCTACTGTAAACGTAAGCATTTCTGTAAAATAGAAACCTCTTACAAAATATCCAATAATGAATGTTGCTATTGCTGTTACTGCCGCGACATAACCCATTCGAATCATCAGCTCTTTAATCTTGATGCTGAAATGATCTGGCTTGGGTTTGATTGTGGTAATACTCTCGGCAATCTTTCCCAGTTGTGAAAAAAGTCCTGTCTCTGTAATTACAACCTCAGCATGCCCTGCTGTTACTAACGTGCCCATATAGACCATGTTATTTCGTTCTGCTATGGTTGCAGACTCTGCTATCTGAGTACTGCTTTTTTTTATTGGGAGAGATTCACCAGTCAACATGCTCTCGTTTATCTCAAAATAAGTCTCTTTGACGATACGGCCATCCGCAGGAACTCGATCACCAGCAGCCAAAATCACAATATCTCCCAAGACAACTTGACTTGACTTTATCTGTACAACTTGTCCATTTCGTCGTACCTTGGCGAGAGGAACCACCATTTCTTTTAATTTGGAAATAGCAGTTTCAGCCTTATACTCCTGTATAAATCCGACCACAATATTTATTAAAAGCAAAAACAGGATAACAATAGCGTCTGTGTAGTGTTGGATAACGACAGATATGACTATGGTGAGGAAAAGAATGAAAGCCATCACATTTTTAAACTGACGTAATATGATTTCCAGAACACCAGCCCTGTTAGATTCAGGCAAAACGTTTTCACCATACTGAATAAGTCTTTTTTCTGCTTCTTTTGTATCTAGTCCAGCTACTTGGGTCTGTAACTTTGAAACTACCTCATTGATTGTGTACGAATGGTATGATTTGTAATTGTTCATGGCGCTTATTTTCTATGATAACAAAACGTCAGTTAATTGTTGGTTCCTACAATAACAATATTGTGATTCGAAAATAATTTTTGAAACTTGTCCTTGTGGATTTACTAAATCTTGTACTCAAAATATTGGTCGTAGGGAATTGTCCAGGAACAGGTTTCTTCAATTGTCGACTTTTCCATTATCTTTCTAAAAAGGCGAATTGAGTTGCCATGAGCTGAAATGGCAATCCCAAAATTTAATTGTGAATATTTATTCTTCAGATCAATAATGAAGTCTTTAACTCTTTCTTCGACCATCTCAAAATTTTCTCCGTTTGGTGGAGTATCGTAGAAATCACGATGCCATTTATCGTATTGCTCCTTACCGTAGTCATTAATCACTTCTTGATGACTAAGACCGGATAAGTCGCCATATGACCTTTCAATCATTCGATCATCGGTAATAATCTTTTGACACTCGGAGTGTAGCCTTAGTACCTCAGCTAAAGTATCTTGCGATCTTGAGAGCCTGGTCTGGTAAGCATAGTCTATCCGTTTATCTTTTAGAAGAGATGCAATTCCTTGAGCTTGTTTTATTCCTAAAGAAGTTAATTTTGAGTCTTTCCAGCCAGTAAATATTTTGTCTCTGTTGAATTCTGTTTGTCCGTGACGGAAAAGATATATTGTTGCCATTTATCCTTTTATTTTAGCAACAAAAATTAATGATTATTAACCAAAAAGTAACCATTCTGGTTTAAATATTAATAGGAATCCAATTATTAGCATCAAGACTCCACCGACAAGATGGGACAGGCGAGAGTATTTACTTTGTATTCCTGTAATTCGGAGTGTGATCATGGCTGTAACAAAGATAAAGAGATCGTCGATCATGAAGATAAGAATGTACAAAAATAGATAAAGATAATAATGCAGTGGGGGTAAATTGTAGTTACTTAATAACTGAGTATAAATTGCAGGAAGGCCGGCAGAACAAACCAACTCCACCAAATTAACTGCAAAAGCTAACAGAATAATTCCTCCCAAAGCGATAAATATTTGTTTTTTCTGTGTGATTGATTTTAATTTTTCGAATATTTTTTGTCTTTTAGAGTCTCCCATCACCTGACAACCTCCTGCTTTGTTGGTGAAGTAGTCCTTGAGATAGTAACTTCCTGAACCCAAGGCAAGGAGACCAATGATTAGCCTTATCCAGATTACTAAACCGAGGAACAAAAAGAGATTAAGCCAGGCAGAAAGAAACAAGAAGTAGGCAATAGCCGAAACAATAATAAAGGTTGTTCCTAGTAACCACATTCTTTTCCGATCTTTCATTCCCAGCAGTAGGCTGATCAAGAAAAGAAGAGTCCACATAGCACAAGGATTAAAACCGTCTACCATTGCTATCGCTACAGTAATGAGAGGTAGAGATATCTTTTTGACTTCTAAATTTCCAAAAATTGGAATACTTATTATCTCTGGAGCTTTATCTGATTTTTTGTTATCTTGAAAGTTGTTGTTAACATCTTTTTCTTCTAGTAAGTCTAGTGAACCGTTATTAATTGCTGATTTTATTGAGTCTTCTATCTCTTTTCCGGTAACATCATCGTTGTAGTAACCAGTAAAATACTTTGTGCCGATTACAGTAAAAGGAACTCCCCTAATCTCTGTATTTAACCTAGTACCAACCTTTTGAAGGAGATCACGGTTACTTTGACTATTTGTAATTTCATAGTCTTTAATTGTCAGTTCTGGATATTTTTCTTCTAAAGTGTCAAGGAAAATTTTTTCCTTGGCACAGTGAGGACAGCCAGCCCCCCAGAAAAAATAGAGGTTAACATCACTCGCTAAGATTGGTTTGACAGAAGTCAAAAACAATAAAGTAGATAAAAGGAGTAGAAGAAACTTTCTCATTTATTTGTCTTTGTTTTCTTTAATTAACTGAACTAACTTTTCCTTTTCGATCTCACCTGTGAGTCTTTGGATTTCTTTGCCTTGATTATCCTCAAAAATAAATACTGGTAAGACACCACTATCAATTTTATATTTTTCAATAGTTTCTTTGTCTGTGTCAAAATCGTAGTACTCAGTGATTAACTCAGGATTTTCCTTTTCGATCTCTTGCCAACGGGGTTTCATGACAAGACAACCATTACACCAAACTGCTCCAATTTTGATTACTTTCATTTTATTTTTTAACATGATTATTAATAGAGTATGAGGCAATAAATGTAGTTATTGGTACTGCTAAAACAAGACCGATACTACCTACTAATGTCCTGACCACTTCATCGGCAATGATTTCGTAATTAATTAATTCTGAGAACGGCCTTGGATTATCTACAAACAATAGAAGTAAGGGAAGAGCTGCTCCTGTATAAACCAGTATTAGTGTGTTTACCATGGAAGCAATATGGTCTTTCCCTACAGACATGGCCTTGAGATAAAGATCTTTTGATTTTAATTGAGGATTGGCAATTTTAAGTTCTTGAACAATGGCTGATTGGGAAACAGTAATATCATCGAGTACTCCTAGAACACCAATAATCATACCGGCAAGAAGAAGACCTTTGATATTTATTGTTCCACCCTTGAAAACATTTAAAAAACCAGCTTCCTCAGAGGCAAACCCTGTGAGTTTTGCTGCCTCTACAAATAGTGTAGCTAAAATCCCTGTAATGATAAGAGATACAAGAGTGCCTAGAATAGCAACAAGAGTTTTTCTGTTGAAACCATGCGATAAAAAGAAGGTAACAGGAATTATTACAAGAGAGCCAAGAATAGCAATGGTGACAGGATCACTTCCACTGTAGATACCGGGAAGTATAAATTTTAGAATCACCAGAAAAGAGATGCCCATACCCAAAATTGAATTCAGTCCTTTCCATTTACCAATGGCAATTGTAACGACAACAAACAAAAGGAATAATACTAATAGAGGTGTACGTCGAACATAGTCTGAGATGAGATATGTTTCACCCCCAGTGGAGTCTTTGGCATAGGCAATAATTACTTTATCTCCAACTTTATATAAGGTGTTACTTGTTTGGTATGCGTCTCCACTTTCGAGATTTATGATCTTGTCCTTTTGAGAACCTTTGGTAATTTTTATTTCTAGTTGTTGGTATAACTGTTCTTTGGCATCATCGGAGGGAGTTATTCTTCTTTGACCTGTAAGTTTGATGATTTTTCCTTCGAGAGTTTCTTCTTGGTAATCTGTTACTTTATTCTGATCACTTGATATTAAATTAGATTCGTCTGTTGCTGTCTCGGCAAATACAGTGGGGTGTACATAAAACGAGAATATAAACAAACCGATAAAAAATATAGAAACGATAGTTTTTTTCATATATTATGACTGTTCAATCCTTATGGCTTTCCCATTTATCAAAGCGTCTGCAATTTTTTGATTGGCACTATCTAGTATTCTAGCGAAAGTTGGCTGAGAAATCTTCATCTTTTCGGCGGCAATTGTTTGCGAAATATGATCCACTTCATATAACCTAATGGCTTCAATCTCGTCAGAACCCAAATTCACTTCTTCTAGTAAACGAAGAGGGGTTCCTTGAGGTTTAAAATAAGAAACTTTCGGACTAAACCGAATACATCGGGGAATTTTTCGTCTTGTCATGCAGATTTATTTCTTTTTGTCGCTTGTAGCTGGTTTTTTAGCTATTATTTGACGTCCTAAGCCACGACCTAAGCCTAGTCCGAGCCCGTTGCCTCTTCTACCACGGCCACGGCCAATATTGGCAGTTGAAGTACCTTGATTACACTGACCTAAACCTCTACCTGTTTTTGTTCCTTCTCCTCTGGGGCCTGTTTTGTCTAAATTTGGCATTTTTTTGATAATTTATAATGGATACCTATTCATTATATCATAGAAATGTTTGGGCAATACTATACAAAAATGACACAATAAATATTGTATGTAATTGAAGATTGTATTATTATTAGGGTATGAAAAAAGAAGATGCTGAGTGTTGCTTTGAAAAAACAATCGTTAAAAATCATCATTGTGGTGGTGGAAGTGGTGCGATCTATGGCTTGGGTGTGGTGGGAGCTCTATTTTATTTTTTACAAGGAGCGACTACCTTTGTTTCTATTGTAATGGGAATCGGTAAGGCATTTTTCTGGCCTGCATTATTGATGTTTAAACTGCTGTCGTATTTGCAGATGTAGTTTGTTCCCCTAAAACTTTTTTTTGGTTGATATAATGCCGATATGGAATTGGGCAAAGAAGTGTATTTTGATAACGTAATTCCTCATGATGTCTCTTTGATGATTGAGAAGGAAGTGGAAAAACTGGTCTCTTCGTATAGAGATGAAGATCCATGGACAGCCGAGTTGGATGCAGTGATGGAAAGTCAGTATAAAAAGGAACAGTATTTATTACTTAATTGGCTGAATCAAATATATACTCCTGATAGAGTACTTTATGCCGGATCTGGATCCGATATATTACCCAAGTTTGTTTTTGGTGAAGAAAAAGTAGTACATGTAAGTATTGAAAATTATCTAGGTTGGACAATCAAGTATTTCCCGGAGCTTGGAAGCGATATGATGGTGGTTGCTGATAATAATAATCTGCCTTTTCCCAATCAGTATTTTGATCTCGTCGTTTTTTTTGGTTTGTCGACAGATTCGACAAAACAACAAATTATTGAGGCCACAAAAGTACTTAAGGAAAATGGATTATTAGTGATGGACAATATTGTGGCAGACGGTTTAGATTTTAAAGAAGTGTTACAGCATTTTCAACGAGTTTTTCCATCTTATCAATCTGTAGATCGTTCATTTGAGGAGCTGGAATTCTTTACTTTTTTAAAGTGTTAAAATTTGACGAATGAAAGGAAAGTATTTACTATTGGTAACAATGGTCATCTTTGTGGCTGTTTGGCTGATATCAATAAAAGTGGCAAATAATAAGAAGGGGCAGGAACTGATCAGCCCGACTGTGACTATTACTCCAACTTCAGTACCAATAGCGTCCTCAAGTGCGGCAAATGTTTTTTTTGATGCTAGCATGTCGGCTATCCTGGCAACATCGAGTACATTATTGGCAACAACTGCAAGTGAAATTCTGTCTAGTAAACCAAAACCAACGCCAACAACAGTAATGCCTACACCTACCCCTACTCCTGAGACATCTGAGGCAGTTAATGGTTTTATTGAAAGATTTGCGGCTCAGTTTGGTGTGGATAAAAATGTACTGAGGCATATTGCCTTGTGTGAATCGGGATTTAACTCTAGGGCAACCAATGGACCATATGCAGGCTTATATCAATTTGGATCTGTAACTTGGCAAAATATTAGAAAAGAAATTGGGGAGGACACTAACCCTGATCTAAGATATTCGGCTAAAGATGCAGTACAGACAGCGGCTTATGCTGTGTCCAAAGGAAGGGGTGGTATGTGGCCGAACTGCTTTCCGTAAATTAATTTTGTAAGATATGAGATGACTTTTCGAAAGAAAGTATATCTGACTCAGTCTTTGTGGAGTGAGAAACTGTCAAACTAAAACAAACCCTTTTTCTTGAGAACACCAATATCGTCCTGAAGATTAGCTAGACGTTTTTCGATATCTTTAAGTGCTTTGACAACATCATCTCCTTCTTGTTCGTCTTCATTAAAATCGTCAGATATACCTTTGACGTTTTCTTCAAGACTATCAACATCTTCTTGAATATCGCCAATATCTTCCCCAAGATCTTCGACATCTTCCTGGATATCATCAATGTCCTTTTCAACGCTTTCAAGGCTTTGAGTTGTTCTGTTAACAGTCATTTGAATAAAGATGGCAAGATAAATAGCTTCTAAAGAAACAGCAGTAGTTAAAATTAAGAGAACTGTATCGACTGCAACTCCAAAAAGAATGAGAAAAAAAATGCCAACAAAAAAGATAGTATGAATTAGTATCGACTTGGTGGTGCCAATCCAAAAGGTAAGTTTTTTAGATGCTTTGTCGAGAGTGGTGATTTTCTTTTTGGGCATGGCTATATTTTCCCACTAATTGATGAATATAGCCAGTCAAAAATATTATTTGACTAAAAATAGTTTGTTTATTTCTTGAATAGCTTTTTTTAAACGTTTTTGACGACTGCCGGTAACGAGAATATATTTGAGTTTGTATTTATTCAGTTCCTCAATAAATCTCTGGTGCATTTGATGCCTGATGTGTTCCCCGTCTCTTGTTCCATCTTGTTCAAAAGGGATTTCGTCACCAGTCAGAATATAAAGGCTTTTGTTTTGGGTGTGGGTAATTTTGTCTAAATCGGGATAAAGAGAGCCAAGATATCTTTCGTACCAAAGACGAGTTGCAAAAGCGTCTGTATCACAAAGAAGGAGTTTATTACTTTTTCTTGCTAGAAAATCTTCCATAGCGTTTTGGACACTCGCTATATGAATGAACTCATCTGAAGTCCAGTTGTTTCTGTTTTTCGCAGTTCTACGGCCCTCACAGTATGTACGTCCATATTCTGGTGCCCAAGAAGTACGGTAGTGTCTCGCTAGAGCTTTAGTCAGAGTAGTAGTCCCTGTAGATTCTGCCCCTAATATGACTACTCTTTTTGAGTAGTACCCTCTGACCGGTTCACTAAGGAACTGCCAGTATTGATATGGATTGGAGCGAATTAAAGTGCCTGAAATGGGATATTTTCTGCGTTTGTTATCGACCATGACATGGGCACTTCCCATACACTCAGCGTATGTTTTGCCATATTCCTCAGAAGAGAAAATTACATCAGGAACGTAACCAAGGAGCTTTACTGTGAGATCTGCCCAGATGGGAGAAATATCAGTAGATGTAGAGTCTAGGGCGTTTCCATGATGATAAATAATTACTTTTATTTGTGGATATAACTCTTTTATCCAGCCAGCTCTAACCTCTGGATCGATAAGGCGTAAATTGTCATTTTGACATACGATGATGGTGAGTTTCTCGGTCTTCTTTAGGGCAGACTCAATAAGAAATTGATGGCCTTTGTGTAGAGGTATAAACTTGCCAACTATTAATCCTGTTTTATATCTTTTTATCATAACTTTTTTGAGTTTTTGACCAGTCAATGAGACCTTTGACTGCATTTAGGAGGAAGGCGAAGTATAGAAGTGATAGAAAGATGACGCCCTTTTGGTAATAGAGGAAGACACCGATAATATCGACAATGATCCAGAGATACCAGTTTTCAATTTTTCTTTTAGCTAAGTAAATGTTGGCAACAAAACTCATAGCGGTAGTAAAGGCATCCATGAAAGGGAAGGAGGCGGCAATGGGAAATAGTACAGGGAAAATCAAATGGATGTTGGACATAAATTGGCTTAGAGAAATAGTAAGAATCACGACTGAAGTGATACCAATTAGATTAAATTTCTTTGTTCCATAACTGACTTTTAACTCGTTATTGGCGTCTTTGTCGTTTCTCCTGGGATGTGTCCAAAGCCACCAGCCCCAAAAGGCAGTAACAAAATAGTAGAACTGTTCAAAGAGATCGGAGTAGAGCTGAATTTGATAGAACAGAAGGCCATAGAGAATAATGCCAATAACACCTACAGGCCAAGAACTAACCTTGTTTTTGGCTGAGAGATAGACTGATAAGCCAGTAAACAGCGTCCCAAAAAATTCGAGGTAACTCATGGGGTAGTTTAATAGGGTAAAGAAGGTGGTATTGATATCAAATAGAGTGAGTAT
Organism: Spirochaetia bacterium; assembly: GCA_035477615.1. Classification (GTDB taxonomy): domain Bacteria; phylum Patescibacteriota; class Microgenomatia; order UBA1400; family MFAQ01; genus UBA2277. The sequence continues at coordinate 9,576 of DATIKJ010000014.1, forward strand.
GCTCATTTTGTTGTTAATAATTGGTAATACATAGTGTTGTTATTACACTATCTAGATAGATATTACTACTTTGTAGGTTTGTTGTCAACACTATCTTTTGTTTTACCTCACGGTGGTATAATCTCGATATCAAATCAAGCTCATTAAAAAGGAGAAAAATGTCTAACAGTTTGGATCGTAAAACGTCGAAGGTGGTGTTTGACAAGATGCGTCGTGAGAATCGGAGTAATGCTGATATTTTGATGGTATTGCAGGAAATTAACCATGAAGCAACTGATGATGAGATTATCTTGTTTTTGGCTGAGTGCATCGGAGCAGTTAAAATAGTACCGGTAACACTTAAGAACAGGATGGAAATGCCAGATTTCGGTTCCAGAAGTACTCCCTCCTCGAGTAGCTGTGCCGGATCATCGTCTCGAGCGTGTTAGAGACGTTATGAAAACTGTACCGGTAAAGATGTTGGGGACGACTTTGGATTGCCGAGGCTACTGGTGCAGTAATAGCCAGGATAAAGAAGGAGAGGATCTAAAAACTCCCCAGTTAATGCTGTACGTAATGTCGACAAAAAAATGTAATGGAGCTTGCCCATTCTGCGACATCCAAAGAAATTTTTTATCAACGATTGAGGCTGAACCAGATCTGAAAAAGTTCGCCAAAATACTAGAAAATCTTTATGTGAGAAATTTGATTAGTAAGATCTCGATAACTGGTGGCGAGCCATTGCTTAATCCAACAAGGACAAGCAAACTGCTAGATACCATTTTTGGAGTCAATCCTGAGGCAAAAGTGGATGTGACGACAAATGGAAGTTGTCTTCAAAATTTAAGTCAACTTAATCAAGCAGATAAACTGGCAACAGTTCATGTAAGCCGACATCATTATGACACTTATCGTAATAACCGGATCTTTGGAGTGTTTGCTGCAAATAAAGCGGTTCTGGAAGTTTCAGCACAAAAATATCCCGGGAAAATAAGTTTGAATTGTTGTCTGGTTCCGGGCTATATCGATTCACCAGAAATGGTTGAAAAATACTTGGACTGGGCAGCTACAATTAAAGATCTGAAAAGTGCTGGCTTTATTAGCTTGATGGATAAAAATGAGTTTTGCAGAACTGGAGTGGTTAAGGAAAAGGAAATCCTTGATTGGATTGATAGTGATCCAGATAACTTTAATCAAGACTATTTGTATGATACAAATATTTGCCAGTGCAGAGTTTGGAAAAGAGTGCCACAAAACTATCGACCCTTTACAGCTTTTTGGTGGAGAGTAGACAGACTGAATCTCCCCTATTGCCGGCAACTAGTATTTACTGCTGACAGTCGATTGATGGTTAATTTTAGTGAAATTGCGGAAATTAGTTTTTAGCCAATAGCCAACGAGAAATCGTTGGCTTTTTTATTTGGTTTTAGAAAATATCTTCTGGCGGAAGAAATTCTTCGCCATTTGAGACTTGGGGCTTGTACTCTGCTTTGAGCCAGAGAACATAATCGCAACCCGTGGCTTGCTTGGCTTCTCTATCCCAACCTGAAGTTGAACATTTTTTCATTTTTTTACCTGCGGCAGTGGTGTAAAGGACGAGTGGCTCTCCACATTTGGGACATTTTTCGTCGAGCTTTTCGGTAGTGCCATTGATCCATTCGACATAATCACAACCTGTCGCCTGTTTGGCCTCTTTATCCCAACCACCTGCACTACACTTCTTCATTTTTTTACCAAAGCGAGTGACCTGAAGCACTAGAGGTTCTCCACATTTGGGACATTTTTCGTCTAGGGTTTGGGGTTCTACCTCCAACCATTTAACATAATCACAACCATCGGTTTTGTGAGTTTCGGTGTTCCAAACGCCAGTTGAACAACGTCGAAGCTTCCGACCAGTTGGTGTTTCAGTAATTTCCGAGAGAGGCGCGCCGCATTTAGGGCATTTTTCTTCTTCCATGCTTATTAGATTAACACATCCTGAGAAAAATAATAAGGTAATCTGTATGAGATCACCACGTTCTGAGTACACTCCTTGTGATGACAACAGGTGTGAGATTGCCACTTCGAAGCACCTCTTCGCAATGACAAACTAAGAAAGATCTTTGAGAATTTGCTTGACTATTTTGTTTGCAGCTTTACGAATATCTTCTTCGACATCAGGTCCGATGTTTTCTTTAAGATATGCTATCAACTCTGGATCATATGGCCTTTCGTGAACTTGGGTAAGGAAAGTACCGTGATGTTGGGGATTAAGTTTTTCGAGAATGTGACCTACAATCCCTTGATACAAGATATCATCAATTAGTTGAAGTGCTTTTCCTTTTTGATTTTCAGCTTCCTGTTTTTGATTGATTAATTCAATAATCTCGGTTTTGATGATTAAATGATCGAAAAATAATGGTGCCATATATTTTAATAATTAACTGGACCGAGAGGAATTTTGTTCTCAGGGTCGTCTACAAATAACATGAGAACAAGACCTTTTCGGGGACCTTTGTTTAAGTCTAAGTATTGCATGGTTTCAGGCGATCCACCAAATTGTTTGCCTGTCCAGTCTGCAGGACCAGCATCTCCTATAGCACATACAATTGCCTGACCGTTAACAGGGTTAACAATAAGCATTTTTCTAAAGGCGTAGAAATCTTTGAGCTGACGATAGTCACTGTTCCAGTTTTCTAGATATAATGTTTGCACAACACAGTAGTATTTTTCTTGAAGATAAGCTTTGGTCGAGTAGTCTTGTGAGTCTTTAACAAAGTAACCAAAAGCACCCAAACCAGGTGCCATACCTGCTTCTTGGATCTCGTCGTGTTCGGAAAGAGTATCTCCAGGGTAACGTTTTAGGTGTTGTTCAAAGCCAATATAGCCTACGTGGTGGTTGAGAGACTGCCCTTGAAGGGTGGCTTTGACCGGGATACCTGTGTTCTCCGAAATTAGAGTTTCAATTTTTGCTGCTTGGTCGTCTGAAAGTTTGCTTGGCTGGTGAGGAATTATTTCTTGGAGATTTCCCAGAAGTTTTTGTTGTTTGGAAAGGATAGATTTAACTGGTTCCGAGATTTCTGTGGGTATCGAAAGTGTCTGTGGCATAGGCATAGCCAGTAAGCTACCAACGAGACCAGCCCCGGCTAATAAACGACTGGATTTTTGACGAAGATCATAGGCTAGTAAAGTGGTTTTCGCAAAAAATTTCTTGGCGGAAGGATTTTTGAGAATTTTATTATGAAGTGAGTTGGACCTCTTTTCGAGCCTTGCGATAGCATTCTGCAAATTATTTTCTGGCATATTAGGCAAAAACAGTGTTTAGACGCTTGAGAGATTCTTCTTTTCCCAAGATAACAAAACAGTCAAATAAAGGAGGGGTAACTGTTCTTCCAGAGATAGCAACACGAAGTGACATAAAAGCCTCTTTGGGAGAGAGCCCTGAGTCTTTTTGGGAAGCAGTAAACTCATCGTGAAGGCTTTCTGGAGAATAAGATTTTGTATTCTCAATTAGAGAGATAGCTGTTTGGAACCACTTTTTTGTTTCTTCTTCGGAGTGAGCGGACTGTTCTAAAATTTGCAGTTTGGCAACTTCTGGAGTACTGAAAAAATACTCTGCTGATGGAGCAAAGTCTTTGAGGGTGAACATTCTTTCCTTGGCTATATCGATAATAGAAATTACCTTGGATTTTTCTTTTTGCCAATTCTCAGGAATAAATTTCTTTAATCTATTAAAGAGGTCTTCGGAATCAAGTTTTTTGATCCACTGACTATTGAGATAGTTAAGTTTTTGAATATCAAAGATGGCGTTTTGTCTTTGAATCTTATTTTCGTCGAAGATCTGAATCATTTCATCGAGAGTAAGTAGTGCTGAGTTGTCTTGGTAGGAAAAACCTAAGTAAAAAAGGAAGTTGTTGATTGCTTCTGGCAAATATCCATCATCAGCATATTCTAAAACTGATTTGGCACCATGGCGTTTGGACAGTTTGCTTTTGTCTGGTCCAAGAAGCAAAGGAACATGAGCTAGTATGGGTGGTTCCCAACCAAGAGCTTCATAGAGAAAAAGGTGTACCGGGGTAGACATCATCCACTCAACACCTCTTAAGACGTGACTGATTTTCATTAGATAATCGTCGACGACAACAGCAAGATGGTATGTAGGAATACCATTAGTTTTCATCAGAACTTTGTCGTCGCATTCGGTGTTGGGAAGACTGAGCTTTCCTTGAACTAGGTCATGCCAGGTAGAGAAGCCATTTTCAGGAGTTTTGACACGAATAACGTAGGGGGCGCCAGAGTCAAGCTTTGTTTTGACCTCTTCTGGAGAGAGATAACGACAATGACGATCATATTTGGCATACTGGTCTTTTTCATGAAGCTGCTTTAACCTATCCTCTGAACAAAAGCAGTAATAGGCTGCACCGATGTTAATTAGTTCTTGAGCAAATTTTTGATAAAGTTCAAGTCTTTGTGTTTGGATGTATGGTTCGTAAGGACCGCCGGTAACAGGACTTTCATCAGGTTTCATCCCAAGAAATTCTTGAATCTTAAAAATTTTTTCAACAGCTTCTGGAACTAAACGATCTTGATCGGTGTCTTCGATACGTAGAATAAACTCTCCTCCATATTTTTTGGCGAGTAAGTAATCAAAAAGAGCGGTGCGGGTATTACCAATGTGAGGTACTCCTGTTGGAGAGGGAGCAATTCTTGTTCTGACATGCGTATCTGACATAGAGATAGTATACTTTATTTAGCTTATGGCGACACTAACAGAGGCATCAGTTACTGCAAGAAAAGCAATTAAATACGGAGCAATTGGTTTCGTCGGAATTACCATCCTATGGTATCTTGGCGTTGCAGGAGTAAAGTACTACCAATTGACACACCCAGCACCATTACCAGACCCTACGATGGATTTTGGGGTTTTGCCAAAAATTCAGTTTCCTGAAACAAAAATTCGACCAAAAATTGTTTTAGAGTTACCAACAGGAGGTATTCCATCTTTTGTAGATAGAATGTGGGTTTATTCTGCTCCAATTAAAAAAAGTGCATTTTCTGACACTGAAAAAGGAATTGAAATTGCAGCTGCATTGGGATTTTTGTTTAAACCTGATCAAAAAACTGAGTCAAATTATGTCTGGACTAATCAGGATCAGTTAAATTCAAAACTGGATATGAATATTGTGAGTGGTCATTTTGTTTTGACTAGACAGTGGCAGAATAATCCAGCGCTGGCTTCCATGTCTAGTTTTACTTCTGACAAAGCGGTAATACTGGATACTGAGAATTATCTAAGTAGAGTCGGTCTTTTGAGTTCTGATATTGTTGGTGTTGAAAAAACGTCTTATCTAAAAGATGATGGCGGAAAGTTGACGAATGCCTTGTCTTTGTCTGACGCTGATTTTGTACAGTTAGATTTATTCAGAAAAAATATTGACGAGATTGACCCCGAAAGTAAAACAAAGGAGATAAAAGCTAGTTATCCGTTTTATAGAACAGATCCAAATAAGGGGTTATTGAGAGTTGTGGTGTCTGGATCTAAAAACTTAAGTGATCGAGTGATTAACATGGATTATGGATATAACAAAATTGTGTATACAGAAAAAGGTACTTATCCAATCAAAACAGGAGAAGAGGCTTGGACCGAACTGGAAAAAGGTGGTGGATATGTTTATCAGGGTGAGTCGGTGGCTTCAGAAGTAAAAATTAGACGGGTGTTTTTGGGATATTATGATCCTATTGTGAGTACTGGATATACAATGCCGATTTATATTTTCTTGGGAGATCAGGGTTTTACAGCATATGTTTCGGCAATACGTGACTCTGTTGTGAAATAGTCAAAGATTGTGGTGTGATAACGAGTAGAATTATTCCCAGGAAAAATTTAAAAATACCCAGTTGAATAGAGATTGGGCCTCTTTAAAACGATCCTTACTATTTAAGACAGTAATAATTACTTGATGACTATCTTTTTCGGCAAGAATAACTAGACACTCACCCGCTTCTGGTGTCCATCCTGTTTTTACCCCTAGTATTCCTGATTTCCCGAGTAAGGTGTTGGTTGTTTCAAGGGGATAAACATTTCCTTTTATACTTTTTAAGGTAATTTTTTGAGTTGAGACAATCGAAGAAAATTGTGGCCTTGCGAGAGCGTTGATAGCCATCATGGAGATATCGTAGGCAGTAGTGTAATGATTTTGACTTTCAACACCTGAGACATTGGCAAAATGAGAGTTATGCAGACCCATCTCATAAGCTTTGGAGTTCATACGACTAATAAAGGACTGATATCCTCCTGGATAGTTTTCTGCAAGAGTAACAGCAGCATCATTGCCTGATGGAACTAGAAGTCCAAATAGTAAGTCCTTAGCAATAAGGATGTCTCCTTTTTTTAAATCTATGGTGTTGCCGTTTGAATCATGACCGTTTTTTACTTGAAGAATAGAGTCTTCGTCAAAGTAGTCCATAGCAACCAAGGCGGTCATAATTTTTGTAAGAGATGCAGGTTTTAGCTTGGTGTTAGCATTTTTTTCATAGAGAGTGACTCCCGTATTTAGGTCTACGATAAAGATGCCAGTTGCAGATAGTTCGGGGGGAAGAATGCCTTTTGAAACTGGCATAGAGGGTTCGCTTATGAAAGCTGCTTTGACTTTAGGGTTCTGATGAGTTGTGGGTGATTTGATTACTGGAAAAAATATTATAAACACTGAAAGGCATAATAATGCAACAATATTGAGAACTAACCGGGGAAACTTGTTTTTTGATGACTTCGTTTTTTTCATTTCAGACTCCTTCATTTTATACTAGGAGTCTTGATCTTGAACAACTTTTCTGATTTCAAATTTTGCCCTGTGAGTTTTAACAAATCTAAGCCAGTTCTTGTTTGGTTTTTTGAGAGTTTTCGATTTTTGAATCTCGATAATATCACCACTTTTGAGTTGGTGATCAAGAGAAGCTATCTTACCATTGACCTTAACAGTTTGAATGTAAGAACCAAGGTCAGAATGAACACTGAAGGCAAAATCCACTGGAGTTGAGTTTTCCGGAAGATCATAAACATCGCCGTTTGGCGAGAATACATAAATATGTGAAGATAGAGCATCTAGTTTGTAATCTTCTATACTATCTCCCGTACTTCCAACTTGATTTTGCCAACTAGCTAGTTGTTTTACCCAGGACATTTTATCTGTAATCTTGAAGGATGTGCCTTCTGCAAGTTTTTTATCAGAGGCTCCGTGACTTTTGGCATCTGAGTATGCAAAGTGTGCGGCAGCACCAAACTCTGCTTGATTATGCATTTCTTCTGAACGGATTTGAATTTCGACTATGTTTCCCATACTGTCAAAAATTTTTGTATGAATTGATTGATAGCCGTTTGGTTTTGGCTGGGCAATAAAGTCAGAAATACCAACGTTTGGAACTGGTTTCCAGTATTGATGAATAACTCCTAAGGCAGAGTAGCAACTAGAACAGTCTTCTGTAATAACTCTGACGGCCATAAGATCATATATCTTTGTAATATCACGATTGTTTTCTGGACGAAGGAGTTTTTTATATAAACTGTATTTTCTTTTTGGCCGTCCTTCAACTCTAGCAGTAACACCATGTTTGACTAACTGCTGACGAAGTTTGTTCATTATCCCAGATACATTTTTTTCTGAGTGCTTAAAATGAGGTTTGGCAATTTTCTGTAACCAAGAATATTCATCTGGATAGATGTACGGGAAAGCGAGATCTTCCAGTTCTCCCTTAAGTCGACCCATACTGAGACGTTCTGCAAGTGGTGCATATACTTCTAGTGTTTCAATGGCTATACGTTTTTGTTTGGAAATTGGAACCCCTTCCAAAGTCGTCATGTTGTGTAATCTGTCGGCTAGACGAATAAGAACTACACGAATATCTTGAGCCATAGCTACAAACATTTTGCGTAAATTTTCTAGAAACTCGATATTTTGACTGCCTCTGAGTTTGACTTTTCCTACACGATTGACTCCTTCAACTAGTTTGCCAACTTCTTCTCCAAACTGATTGCTTATCTGTTCGACTGTTACATCGGCCATTTCTGGCAGGTCATGGAGAAGGGCGGCTTCTATGCTAGCTTGGTCAAGACCCCAACCGGCAACAATTGAGGCCGTAGCAAGAGGATGAGAGATATAATCATCCCCTGTTTGACGAATTTGTCCTTGGTGTTTTTCCTGCGCAAACACATAGACTTTTTTAAGTCGTTTTTCGTTGATATTGGCAGTTTTGGTTTTGGCTTGAATCAAAAGATCCTCAAAGCTTGTTTCCATACGGGTATTTTACATTGTTTTGCGTGATAAGATGGGTGGGTGTATAGGCGGTTTTTATTACCAGATGAAGTAGTTTTAATTCCCAAGGAACTAAAACAAGTAATGAGTGATTATATTACTAATGGTTTTGAGATCTATTTGGTAGGTGGTGGAGTGAGAAATATTCTGATGGAGAAAGTGCCGGAAAACTGTGACCTGACAACAAATGCTACTCCAGAACAAAGCTTGAAAATACTTGAAAAGAATGAACCCTTTTATAATAATGATTTTGGAACTGTATCGTATGAAGTCGAAATTGAAGGGAAGAAGGAGTTGTATGAGATAACAACATATCGGTCCGAAAAAGAGTATTCAGATTATCGTCGTCCCGATAATGTAAGCTGGGGAAAAACACTGGAAGAAGATGTTACCCGTCGTGACTTTACTGTAAATGCGATGGTTGTCGGAATGAATGGTGGTAAGTTTGAACTAATTGATTTGGTTGGAGGACTCCAGGACTTTGAAAAGGGATCGATGAGAGCCGTAGGAGACCCTGAGAAAAGATTTGGAGAAGATGCTTTGAGAATGATGAGAGCAATTCGCTTTGCTGCCCGTTTGGGATTTTCTATTGAAAAGCAAACTTTAAAAGCAATCTCTACTAAAGCACCTTTGCTTGCAAAAATAAGCAAAGAAAGAGTTCGTGATGAATTATTAAAAATAATTGGATCAAATTATCCAGCAGATGGAGTGTCGCTTTTGATATCAACTGGACTGATGGAGCAAATAATACCGGAGGTACTAGAAGGACGAGGAGTAATGCAGGGAGGTCACCATACTTTGACTGTCTTGGACCATATGATTGAGTGTTTGCGAAACAGTTCATCACCAGACCCTATTGTTCGTTTTGCCACTTTTATCCACGACGTGGGAAAGCCGAGAAGTCAGAGATATAAATGCAGAAAGTGCGGAAAGATGTACCGAGATTTGTCGGACGAAATGACAATCTGTGCCAACTGTGGATACAATCAACCCACTCGCGGAATGATTACTTTTTATGGACATGAAGTAATTGGAGCTAGAATGACAAAGGACATTTGTGAGAGACTGCGATTTACTAACAAACAGACAGAAAAAGTAGTGACTTTAGTAAGAATGCATATGTTTGCATATCAGCCAGAAATGACGGATGCAGCCATAAGAAGAATAATTCGAAAAGTAGGTAAAGAAAATATTGCGGATATGATCCTCTTGCGAATTGCTGACAGGAAAGGAAGTGGATCAAAAACAACCAGTTGGAGATTTATGGAGTTGCAAAAACGAATTGGAGAACAGCTATTTGAGCCAATGGAAATTAACGACATGGCTGTGAATGGGCGAGATGTAATGGAAGTTTTGAAAGTACAACCTGGACCTGTAATTGGAAAGGTACTGAAGGAATTATTTGAGGAAGTCTTGGAAGATACCTCGAAAAACACTAAGGAATATTTACTCTCACGAATTAAAGAGGTGGCAGAGTAAGAATTTATTTTTTCTTGCCGAAAAAATTTTCCCAAACAATAAGAAGAGGAGCAGCGGTAAAGGTGGAAGAGTAAGTACCAGTGATTGTTCCGATAAGGAGAGCAAGAGCGAAGTATCTCGTGGTTTCCCCGCCAATTAAAAAGAGAGCAATAAGCATAAAGATAATGGTGAGAGAGTTGTTTAGAGACCTGACCATAGTTTCGGTAACTGCTTGGTTGACTAAGGTAGTGAAATCAACACCTTTGTTTTTGTGCGATAGTTCGCGAATACGGTCATAGACAACGATTGTGTCATGAGTGGAAAAAGATAGAATTGTAAGAACGGCAGTAACAAAAAGTAAATCAATTTCAACGCCATAAAAATGACCCAGAAGAGAGAAACTACCAAGCATAATAAGTGAGTCGTGTAACATGGCAATAACGGCACAGACACCATACTTGACCTTTTTGAAAGCGAAACTGATGTAGAGAAGAAGCATAATACTGGAGATAATCAAAGCATATAGAGTTTTTTTGATAGTCTCTTTGCCAAGAGCAGCGCCAATACTTTCAAAACTAGTTATTTTTAATTCTGGATTGTCTTTTTTTACCGTATCAATAGCTTTCTCTGCAATTTCTTGAGAAATATTTTTGGTTTTTATAGTTATATAACTTGAGTTTTTGTCTTCTAGAGAAGGAGAGTAATCCTTAAAAGAATGAAATATCATGTCGGGATTGGATTTTATATTTTCTATAGTTAAACGGGTACCACCAGTGAATTCGATTGAAGGCTTAAGGCCGAAGCGGATTAATGAGTAAATTCCGGGAACAATAATAAGAGCAGAAATCAAAAAATAGATTGAGAGATGTTTCATCCAGTTCATATTATTTTTCCTTTTTGATTTCTAATGTACGTCCCTTGTAGAAAAGTCGAAGAAGATTTCTGGTGACGACAATGCCGGTAAAGAGAGATATAAAAATTCCAAGAATCAAAGTAAGAGCAAAACCACGCACAGCTCCTGAGCTATTTAAGAAGTTCCAGTTTAGTGGATTGTAAAGAATAATACCGGTGATAATGGTCGCCGTATTGGCGTCTTTGATGCTGTCCCAAGCGCGACCAAAGGCAAGCTCGAGTGCAACTGGCCATGATCTGCCGGAACGAATTTCTTCTTTATATCTCTCAAAAACAAGAATATTTGAATCGACAGCCATTCCAACTGAAAGCAAGAAGGCAGCAATTCCAGGAAGACTAAGAACTATAGAGAATAATTTATAAATTACAAGAGAAAACAAACCATACAAAATAAGTCCGATTGATGCAATAACTCCCATCCAGCCATAGTTGCCAATCATAAAGAATATCACCATAAAAAGACCGATGGCACCAGCAGTAATACTTTTTTGAATAGAGTCAGCTCCTAATGTAGCCGGAATATTCTTTTGACTCAAGACATGAACTGGAACTGGAAGTGCACCTGCATTTAACTGTACTGAGAGAGATTTTGCTTCATCTGTTGTGAAACTACCTGTAATTTGTGCATTACCATCTTTGATCTCGGTCTGAACCGTTGGCATAGTAATTGGATATCCATCTAGTAAAATGGCAATCGGCTTACCAATGTTTTCTTTTGTAAGCTTGGCAAACTTAGTTTTTCCGGAGTCTTTGAAAGTGATTGAGACTCCCGGTTGACGATTATCAGTTTCAAAAGTAACTTCAGCTTTGGCTAAGTCGGCTCCTGTTAAATCTGTCGGAGAAAAGTCCGTAAGAGTTGCCTCTTCAGTGGCGGTTTTTCCAGGAGTATAAACTGGAAGTGCAAATTCCATTTTGGCTGTTTGACCGATAAGGTCGAGAGCTTGCTGAGGATCAGTAACACCCGGAAGTTCAAGAATTATTCTGTAATCATTTCCGGAAACTGCGGTTTTTATACCTGATTCAGATACACCATAAAAGTCTATTCGTCTTCCCATGACCGTTTTGACTGATTCTAAGGCTAAAGTACGGTCTTCTGACTTAATTTCCGTCATATCAGCAGTAAGCGTCACTTGTAAACCACCTTTGATATCAAGCCCTTGTTTTAATTCAATTTCTTTAGAAAGGTCAAGATTGCCAATCTTAGTATTAATTCTGGGTACTTGAAAAGTAAATATCTTCGTAGGAAGAACGAGGTATAAAGAAATTAGAGAAATAATCGCAATAAAAATAAAAACCTTTTGTGGCTTGGAAAGAGTCATTTATAGAATTATATATGTTTTTGTAGCCTTCTTTTAGGAGAAAGTCCAAGACTTAACTGATGACTATCCACAAAATTGACAGTGAGTGAGTTGTTTAACTCTCTCTTAATATCAACTTGATCACCTGGTTTGAGAGAAAGATCTTTTACCAGATTCGAAGGTAAGGTAATTCCTAGAGAGTTGCCTACTTTAAGAATTTTCTGTGTGGACATCAACTAAGTAATTGAATTTCATCCCCTATTAGAGTAATACGTGGCTGGAGAAGGACTTTGATAATAAATGGATCTTGATGATTTTTGCGATATTTAAATTCGTCCTCTGTCATACAGGAGTAGTTTATTTCTGTATCAAGAAGTTTTTCGGCAGATTTAATGAGAATGGAAACTTGGGGCATAATGATTTTTCCAATAAGCATTAGATCGACCTCTTCTGTGTCTCGCTTTAGACCACGGGCTAGCTTTTGGGAAATGAAAGCAAATTTCACAAAACCAAGTTTACTTCTATTCTTAAGGACTAGTTTTCCAAGTCCAGAGGATTTGGATATTAAGTTTGAAAGCTCAGGATAAATTGAGAAGGTGGTTTTGACCGAGTAGTATAGGCGATTACCTCTTTTTTCACTTTTTAGAAGACCTGCTTTTTGCAGATGATCTAACTCTCGTCTCACTGCATTTATTTCTTCTTTGGTTTTTCTGGTTAACTCACGAACATAAAACATGTTTTTAGAGTCCGAAAGAAATATCTTTAGAAGTTTTACTCTTACTTTAGAGATGATTAGATCTGATAGTTTGGCCATAGATTGGGGCAGGCCCGTACCCTAATTGTACTCGACTTTGTTGCCGGTGGGTAATAATTCTACCCAGATATTTCCTGGGGTGAAAACGATTTCCTTGCCAGCTTTATCGGTAAAAATAGTACGTTCAAGTTGTTTGGGTTTTTTCCAAGTAACCTCGGTGACAACTCCATTTTGAAAGATATAGCCAGTTCCTGAACCAATAATGTCGTAGTATAGATGTTTACCATAGTCACCAAGTTGGGTTTCTTTGGCAAATTGGACAACAACATTAGCTGCTGATAACTGTTGTTTCGTATCAAAATCCATATGAGCAACGCCGGCGGTGAAACGGAGGTAAGTTTTGCTTGCGGTGTCATATTTCCACTCAACAGCGAAGTCTTTATAGTTTGACCAAAAATCGAATTTAATACTTGTCGCTGGAGTACCGGTTACAGTAATATCTGGATCGGTTTTCCAAGTTTTGAATCCAGACAACCAAGGCATGTCGTTTGGCATTTTGGATGTGTAACCACGTTTCTCAGCTTGTTTCCAAGCTGCAGGTAAAGAACCGACCATGGTGTGTTCGGTGATGTCTGGTGTATCATTGCCGCGACGATTTGCATCTCTAAAAAGCACTGGCATACCAGTATCTCCTGTGGTATCAAAGTCGTTACCTCCTGGTTTTCTCCAACCAAGTTTTGCCAGCTCTTCGATTGCAAAGGATTTTGGATGAGAAACACATTGACCAGTACCCTCATCGCGCCCACAGTTTGCACCACCTACGTGCATATAAATTGGAGTGTTGTACTCAGCGGCAATGTTAACAAAGTAAATACGAGCTGAGCGAACTGGGGCAACTCGAGCAGTATCCGCCTGAGCACCACAATAAAATACTCCCATAAAACGAGTAATGCCTCCTTCGGCAACCGCTTCATAAACAACATCAGCTAAAGACAACCCAGACTGTGGTCTTACAGAGACATCATTTTCGATCATGGCTAAGATTGGGCGACGAGTCTCCCATAGAGCTTTTTCTGATTTACTATAAAGTTTGCCATTTATTGGACAAGCTTCGGTTTTTGGCTCGTTGGCAAACTGACCGAAACCAGTAGTTTTGACTGGTTCTTCAGAAATTGTTTTGGGGGAAATTAACAAACCACCATTTCCCGGAACAACTGCATAAGCTATCCCTCCTGAAACTAGGAAGGTAATGATTAAGCCAATAACTGTTTTAAGAGAAAATACTTTGAGTGAGGACATGAATTATTTTAATGCTTGTTTGATAACGTCTTGTTCTTCGCTACTAAGAGACTGGGTACTAACTTTGCCACCATCGACTCTTTTGGCATAGAGACGAGTATTTTCGCGACTATGTAATGAGCTTATCATAATACCATCTCCCAAGTCATCTAGGAATGCAGCGGTGAAGCTTTGATCTCCGCCAGTGTCGGTAAAGGGATTGTAGCGTTTGAAGGCTAGCCTTTGAATATGTTTTTTGTTTTCTTGAATCTCTTTGTCTAGTTTTTCATTGATACTCTCGATATCTTTTTTGTTTCTTTCAGAAATAGATATTAATTGATTAAGAGATGACAAAAGATCTTTTTTGGAAACGTTTGATGTTAGTCGTGAGTAATGAATTAGCATCCTAACTAATAGAGCAGTAATAATTAGTAGCCAGAGAGCTAAAGCTCCTAGTATGTAAATTGTTGGTATCATAGACGTATTAAGTTTATTATATAAGAATCATGCCAAAAAAACGAAAAACTAGAAAAGAAAAAATTAGAAGTGAGACTCGCCAAAAAGAAAGTAATTTGTTTTCAATAAATGCTGAATGGCTTAAAACAGGCACAAAAAAGGAAAAAACAAAGATTGTTCTGGGAGAACCTGAAAAGAAATATTTTAGATTGGACTTGACAAAGACTTTTCTTCTATCTATGCTTGTCCTAGCCT
>DATIKJ010000015.1:0-7542 GCA_035477615.1 Spirochaetia bacterium
ATTAGTTGTTGATACTCTCTATGAAGCACTGTCTCAAAAACTCAATTCCATGCACCGAAAACAGGATATTCCTTACGGTTCTGTTCTTATTCCAGATATAGTAAAAAGGGTCTCTTTAATTGATCAAAGTCCAATTGGAAAAACTCCGCGAAGTAATCCAGCTACCTATACCAAAGTATTTGATCACATACGTCAATTATTTTCAAATACACAAGATGCTCGTTTCCGAGGCTACGGTCCTGGGCGTTTTAGTTTCAATGTAAAGGGTGGACGTTGTGAAACCTGCCAAGGTGATGGTCAGTTAAAAATTGAAATGCAGTTTATGGGAGATATCTATATTACCTGTGATACCTGTAAAGGAACAAGGTTTAATGAACCCACTCTTGAAGTTGAATACAAAGGAAAAAACATCTCTGACATTCTAAATATGACTATGGATGAAGCCGCATTGTTTTTCAAAAATATTCCTACTATTAGTAAGAAGCTTGATACTATCAAAAAAGTCGGTCTGGGCTACATCAAACTGGGACAGTCTGCACCAACGCTGTCTGGAGGTGAAGCCCAAAGAGTAAAACTGGCTACAGAGCTTGCCAAAACTGGCAACGGCCACACTGTATATATTCTCGACGAACCAACCACAGGCCTTCATTTTGAAGATCTAAATAAACTTGTTCAAACCCTCGTTGATTTAGTAAACCAAAACAACACTGTTATTGTCATCGAACACAATCTCGACGTCATCAAAAACGCCGACTATATTATTGACATGGGTCCAGAAGGAGGGGATGAAGGGGGAGAAATAATCGCCACTGGAAATCCAGTAAAAATCACCGAACGTTTTGATACTCCAACAACAGAAGAATTAAAGAAACTTCTATTGTAATATCAATAGATGAAGAGAATTTTTGCCATAATACAAATTATTTTTCTTCTCATACTTTTTCACAGTTCTTCTTCCAACGCTTATGCTATCGTTAAATTCAATACCGATTTTCAAAACTATTACCGTGTCGATCCAAACGGCAATACTCATGTTTCTTTTGTCATCAATCAAAAAAACAATCTTTCTGTCGTTTATGCTACTGATTTTGGCTTAAATATTAATGAAACAAAAATAAGGAATGTTAAAGTTACTGATGAGGGAACTACGATCATTCCCGAAGTAGTCAAAACTCTTAATCAAACTACTATTTCTTTTCCTTTTGCCAATAAAATCGTCGGAAAAGACAAGGTTCACTCGTTCATAATTGAGTATGATACATCTGATATCGCCACAAAATATGGGAATACCTGGCAGATCAATATTCCCAGACTTGAAACAGAAGAAAATATTTCTAGCCAGTCAGTAGTTTTAACTGTTCCTGAAAATTTTCCGGCTCCAGCATACATTGATCCAAAACCTGATAATGTAAGTAATAATACTTACTATTTCAGTGGAAATAAAATTGGAAATAAAGTGATCAGTGCAGTATTTGGGCAAACGCAGTTTTACAAAGGAAGTATTTCATATCATTTAATAAATGACACCAAAACAAAAGTAAATACAGAAATTGCCCTACCACCTGACACAGCCTACCAAACAGTATATTATGAAAAGCTTGATCCCAAACCGTCAAGAGTATACACAGACGATGATGGTAATTTTCTTGCAAAATATACCCTTGAACCAAATACCGATCAAAGCATTAACTTAGATTTTTATGTAAATCTCAACCTCAATCCCAAGCCAACAAACAAACCTCCTTTAGATAAATATCTTCAAGCAAACTCTATTTGGAACTATGACAACGGTACTTTTACTACCCCAGAAATAAAAAATCTTGTCTCAGCCAAGGCAATCTACGACTATATTGTAGATAAAATGAAGTATGACTATGAAAAAGTAAATCGTCAAAAATCTCAAATAACTCCTGCTGCTGAGTCTTTAATTAATAGTCACAGTGCAATATGTACTGACTTTTCCAACGTCTTTGTTGCACTCGCTAGAAAAAATGGTATTCCTTCAAGAGAGCTTCAAGGTTATGCCATCTCAGAAAATCCTGACTTAAAACCAATCTCTTTAACTCAAGACGTTTTACATTCATGGCCAGAATATTTTAACAAGGCAACAAATACTTGGATTCAGATTGATCCTACATGGTCAAACACAACCAGAGGCGTTGATTATTTTAATAAACTAGACTTCAATCACATTGTTTTTGCCATTCACGGCTCCAGTCCAGACTATCCAATTCCTGCTGGTGGATATAAATATAAACAGAAAAAATCAAAAGACATCTCCATCGAACCTGTTGATGCAATTGTCTTTCCTGAACCAATTTTTACTATTTCCACCGTTAAACAAGAGGGAAGTGAACTAAGAATAAATATTTCTAATTCATCAGGAGTTTCTTTCTCTGGAAATACAATTACAGAAAAGGGGGAGTATATTGGCGAAACTGAACAACAAATTTCTATACCACCGTTTGGAACCACGGAAGTAACAATTAATCTAATAAAGCAGCCCGTTATTAGCACGATTCAAACAAAAGCTATAATTTACATCAATGGAAACCGCATTGAACAGTCAATTGACATCAAACCATCGATCTCTAAGACTCAAATTTTTGCCATCTCTGGAGTCTTTTTGGGAGTCCTTGCCTTCATTGCCAGGTATATATATCTTCGAAGACAAAAACAAAAAACCGTTGTATATCGGTAAATCGATAAGTCTCAAAACACGTTTAAAACAACACTACGAAGGATTCAAAGAGGGAACATCTAAGGCGGTCAATTTTGTTCCTCAAACGCATTATATCTACCTAAAAACTGTCAAAAACGATCTTGAAGCTGTCATTACCGAAGCAAACTACATCAAAACATACCAACCTCGATACAATGCAATTACCAAAGATGGCAAATCAAACATTTATATAGTTTTTACCAACGAACCAGATACTAAGATTAAAATAATTCATGCCACTGATATAAAACTACTTGGGCTAGATGATTACAAAAAACAAGTATTTGGTCCGTATACCTCAAGTAAAACCGCTAACACTCTTTTGAAGCTCAGTAGGCGGATCTTTGGATTCTGCAATGCTCCATTTAACTCCAAAGGAAGAGCCTGCTTTAACTATCATATTCATCAATGTCCAGGAACATGTCAATTTATCATTACACCCAAACAATACCATCGTCATCTTGGCCAGATTAAAAAATTTTTATCAGGACAGTTTATTCTTCTATTAAAAAGTCTTAATCGACAAATCGCTGTAGCTATAAAGAAACAAAATTTTGAACAAGCAAATATTATTAAAAACAAGATAGTTAGCCTTGAACAAGTAATTAATAATCAAAATTCAAGTCTTCTTCTTAAACTTTCTGACGCTACCAATCAACTACAGCACTTAATTGTAAGTACTCTCAATCATCCTTCACTTACTAAACCACCAGTAAGAATCGAGTGTTTTGACCTTGCTCATCTTCAAGGTGATAACTACGTCGGCTCCATGTCTGTCTTTATCAATGGTAAATCTGAACCATCTCTATATCGACATTTCAACATTAATGGTGCCGAAAGATCAGATCCTCATGCCATGAAAGAAGTCATTTCTCGTCGTTTCCATCATCCGGAATGGGGAGTTCCCGATTTACTACTTCTTGATGGGGGAATACCTCAACTATCAATCGTTACTCCTATTATTCCTAAAAATATTCCTACTATGGCCTTAGCAAAGAGGAGAGAAACTTTATACTTTTACAACAAAAATATTGTAACCATATTAAATTTAAATATCGAAGATCCAGTTCTCAATCTCTTTAGAAACATAAGAGATGAAGCACATCGGTTTGCAACCACATTTCATATAGAAAAACGCCGGAAATCTCTTCTTTCATAATCTATACTAGTATTATGAAAGCCTTCTTGAGGCATATACTAATCAACCTTCTTGTTCTGTATCTGGTAGACGTCGTTTATCCTGGTTTCTCGATCTTACATGATGCCAAAACACTCATCACAGCTGCCATAATTTGGCTTCTTCTCAACAAAATCGTTAAACCCATCATCAAACTTCTATTATTACCCATCAATCTTATTACCCTTAATCTTTTTTCTTGGATGGTCAGCCTCATTACCTTATTTCTACTTCCCCTAATGGTTGAGGGGATAAAAATAATGCCTTATGATTTTCCTGGATTTAACTATCAAGGATTTAGCGTCCCCTCATTTCACCTAAATTTGTTTTTATCTTTCATCGTCGTCTCCAGCTTTTTAAACCTATTTCACAATATAATAACCTGGATCATCAAAAAAGACTCTGATTAATAATAGCCGTAGGCGCTATAATTAACCCATGAATCTTACACTCATCATTCAAATTATCATTTCCTTAATTTTGATTGTTCTGGTTACTCTTCAATCAAAAGAGACCTCTCTTGGTTCAGGTTTTTCCTCGGTCACTCAAAGTGGTATTCACACAAAAAGAGGACCAGAAAAAATTATCTACTTAGCCACTATCGGTGTCGCAGTCATATTTGTTGTTATCTCTTTTCTAAATATTGCAATCTGGAAATGATTAAGTCTCTAAGAGAAAGAGTCTGGTTTATCAGAGGTTTCTTTCAAAAATATAGCAAACAAATTGTTATAAGTATCATCATAACTGTCGTACTATCTTTACTTGTAAACATTCTTATAAAAAATATGGCCAACCAAAAAACCGAAGTTAAAATCGGTATTGTTGGACAGTTTGGTAGTAGTCAACTGCCTTCACATATCATCGATTTTTTAAACGCAGGTCTTGTTACCATTGACAGTAATCTTCAACCTGCTCCCAACTTAGCAGAAAAATGGAGCATTGAAGACAACGGAAACACCTACTCTTTTTATCTTAAAAGGGGCTTGTATTGGTATGGAGGAAGTGAAGTTAAAGCTTCAGACATTAAGTTTTCAATACCTAATATCACTATTGAAGCAAACGATCCCAATCTATTAAAATTCAAAATACCTACAAAATTTGCTCCTTTCCTTTCACTACTAAATATTCCACTTCTAAATTCAAAAGGAGCCACTATCGGTGAGTTCGACATTCGCTTAAAACAAAAAAGTTCCGGTATTATTACCCAA
The DNA here is from genome assembly GCA_035477615.1 of Spirochaetia bacterium. Taxonomy (GTDB): domain Bacteria; phylum Patescibacteriota; class Microgenomatia; order UBA1400; family MFAQ01; genus UBA2277. Next base: position 5,108 of record DATIKJ010000015.1, read on the forward strand.
ATAATTCTCGAGTCAGATACCAAAAAGATCACATTTAACGTTTTTTCTACTCCCAAACAGGCCATTACTGCCTACAAACTTGGCCAACTTGATATCATTCTCGGACTATCATCAGAATTCACTACAGATTTATCATCTTATGCAAACATAAATAAAAAAATTGACTACCACCGAGTCGTAATGCTGATCTTTAATCAAACTGATCCCAATCTAAAAGACAAAAATATTCGTCAAGGCATTGCCTATGCCTTAAAAGATAAATCATTTGGTCAAAATGAAGCTTTAACCACAATCAATCCAAACTCTTGGGCCTTTAGTCCTCTAGTTAAAACGTATGACTACAACATTCAAAGAACAAGAGAATTGATTAAATCTCCCATAACACTTGAATTAGCAACCACTCCTGAGCTTCTACCTATCGCCGAAACAATTAAATCCCAATTAAACTCTGACATCATCAGTATCAATACAAAAGTTATTACCTCCACTCCAGATCAATTTCAATTATTACTCACTACCTACAACATTCCAACAGACCCAGATCAGTATAGAGACTGGCACTCAACCCAAGTAACAAATATCGGTAAGGGATCAGATGAAAAAATTGACAAACTCCTTGAAGATGGCCGTGTAAATCTTGACCAAAAAGAAAGAAAAAGGATATATATTGACTTTCAAAAGTCATTCTCTGAAGAGCTACCTGCTTTGGTCTTGTATCATCCATCATCAATCGATGTAGCCAGAAACAAAGATAACCTAGACATCATAACCACTACAAAAATAGTGGACCCTGAGGGATTCGAACCTTCGACCTCCTCGATGTAAACGAGGCGCTCTAACCAACTGAGCTAAGAGTCCATTAGATGCAATTATATCGTATCTAAATATCAAAATAGACGCCGTACCTTGACAGGTCGTGCGTCTATACTATTTAAACTACTCTAGAAATCATTGAGTGTAGTGACTTCAAACGGTCCAAAAAGAAACCATACCAAGAAATCATTCCAGTTTGGCGATCTTTGAGAAGAGATAGCATTTTCTCAATCTCAACCTGAAACTCATCCAGGTTCATCGTCCGAGGAACAGCTGCAAATTTCAATTTTTGTGTTTCTAGGCATTCTTTTACCCATCTAATCTCCTGTGCATATTTACCAGCACCAGGAAAATCAAAAAAATTATCAATCGCGGTAACAATCTCGTCGTGACCTTCAGTAATCTCAGTCGCCCTAATCAAACGAAATAGTCTAAAAATTTCTCCTGTCGAAGGTGAAGGACAACGTTCAATCGCTTCAACAATGGTTTGGTGAAACGGTGCAGTACTGTACTGAGAATATTCATTACTCATCGAAAATTCCTCCTTATTTGAAATGTGCGAAGCAGAAAAATTATACCACAAATACTATAGGAAAAACAAAATACCCACAATAGTAGGTATGTATGCAGTGCCGAGAAGAGGACTTGAACCTCCATGCCTTTAAAGGGCGCTACCACCTCAAGGTAGTGCGTCTACCATTTCGCCATCTCGGCAACCTGTATATTTTACCTTATAAAAAGATCCTTGTGGGCAGAGCGGGACTTGAACCCGCATGGATTACTCCACAGCGTCCTGAACACTGCGCGTCTACCATTTCGCCACCTGCCCTCAGAGTGATAATCAATTATACAGGCTCATATGATAAAATATCTCAAATCTTTCACCAGGGAGTGATCTTTGAAAAGTTTAGACCTCGATAAAAAATGGACCAATGCAAAAAAGTATGATGACTTATGTAAAATGTTACAAATTCTTGAAGAAAGGCAATACATCATTCGTTTAGCTATTAGGCAACTTAAAACCTTTACACAAAATATACAAAATAAAAGACTAATCAGAAAATTAAGAAGGGAACTATACAAGAATCGACGAGGTCCAAACGGACTTAGACACTTAAACAAAGAAATTGTCTACTGTCTCAGAAGAAAATAATTATTTACAAGCCACACCACATTGGGGTGGCTTTTTGATATAATCAAGGCTGATGCCAAGCTAGCCAAGGTGGTCACGGCGCGTGTCTGAAAAACACGAGATTGAGGTCCGACTCCTCAGCTTGGCACATTGCGGGAATAGCTCAGTTGGCTAGAGCGTCTCCTTGCCAAGGAGAAGGTCGCGAGTTCGAGTCTCGTTTCCCGCTCAAACAAAAGTCCTCTGTATGGAGGACTTAATGTATCGTCACTTTAAGATCTTTATATCCCCATAGTAGGTAGTATAATAAGCCACAAATCCACATTCGTTAGGCTCAAGGAGAACTTTAAATGGGAAATCGAAAACAAACAATCATAATGGTTTTGGTGTTAATTGTTGTCGTTGTTCTTTGTTTGGGTACTGTATTTGTTGGACTCCCAGCCATGGCCAATACTATTGATAGCATTATTGCTCAAGGTCCTGGTGCAATTAC
>DATIKJ010000016.1:0-2437 GCA_035477615.1 Spirochaetia bacterium
CTTCTCCAATTAGTGATTCCACCTTTCCAGTTTGGATTTAATTTACCAAATCTTTTGCTATTAAATTTCGGATTTTTATCTCCAGACCATTTTCCAACAGCCTTACATTTTCTAGAACAAAATTGTCCCTGTCCTCTTTTAGACCATGCTCTTGGAATTTTAAATTTTAAACCACACCTAGAACATATTTTATCTACCATCTATATTATTTTACTCTTATTTTGAGCCCAGTTCCAGTCTCCCGACTGGGCGTGTATGTCTTGTTTTATATGCCGACATAAGAGCCATCTCACAATTGTTACGAGCGGCACTCGACGCCTCCAGTTAGACGAAGAGCTGTTACACCGTAAATAGTATCTACTATAACTTGCCAAGCCAAGCTTGGAAGCCAATACGCTGCCTGTAAACGAGGTGCCTGTTGCAATGCCAAGGCCATAGCTTCCTTGTGGAACAATACGTTGTGGTATTGTGTTGGGGTAGCTGCGGTTGACAAAACGTTTGTGGAATAATAAACGGGGATACCGTATATATTTCCCCACATCCATCTGCTTTGAGGTCCTTTCTTTACAGGAGTTGGATTCTGATACTCTCCTAAGTAGTCAGCTTTTACGAATTTGTCTATCTTCATAATAGCAGCTAATTGATTAGGATGAATAACGAATGCCCTGTTGTCACGGGGCATATTCTGTAGATTTAACGCAAGGTCGGCACTGATGATTGTTGCATCACCAATATCGGTTCCATAGGTACCTACAGCGGTCGTTGTCCAGCTGGAATAAGTTCCAGCGACATCTGAATCAACTTGTGCAGCAATTCCGTAACCTGCTTTCTCTGAATACTCAGATCTAAGGTCATAGTTGCTTTGAACGGCAACCATATCTTCAATCTTAAATGCAGAATAATACCATTTGTCGATATTAAGCGTTGTTGCAGTTTCAGTGATTGTAGTGTTACTTACGTCTGTATTGATAGTTTTAGCGGTAGCTGAAAGATTACTAATGTTAGGAATCTCAATGGTTTGACCCCTTGATTTAACTAAAGCATCATATCTTTTAACTAATCCAGCAAAAACTAGGGCTGCTTCTGTAGCCCTGACTGTGTCTACTGACCAAATAGTTGGTAAGAAGACTGCTGCTGTTGTAGTTGTTACATTTCCTGTAGCCATTTTATAAATATTTCACCCCCTCTCGCCCAATTCTAAAATCTATACTTTTGGTATGTTTTTTGGAATTGCAATTTGTACATAAAGGTTGGATATTTTCGATATTATTCGATCCACCTTTAGAAATAGGGATTATATGATCTTCTGTTAAATTAATTTCTGGTTCAGTTCTTTTGCAACAAAGACACATATAACCATAAAACATCTTTAAACCTTTCCACTCTTCTAATGTATGTGAACCTCCCGCACCACGAATTCTTGCATCCCTGACCCGTTTGTAGAAATAAAACTTTTCACTATTTTCTTTTCTCCAAAGATTCTGTCTAGCATTTTCATCCATTCCAACATATTTAGATATTTTTTTTGTTTTTGTTTTCTTAATATGTCCAGCCCACTGTTTTTCTGCTCCTAATCTACCTATCTCAGACATTTTTCCTATATGGGACAAACTCATTTTTTTACGAGTTTCTATACTAGGTGATTTTCCTTTATTTGGACTAACACACCCTTTTCTAGCCATAGAAATTTTTGCCCTTGTTTCTTTAGAGCACACCATACCTTTATTCCATGCTGTTTGTCCTTTTATGAATCCCATTTTGAATCAAATTTAAACTTGGAGGTGTTTTCCACACAAAAAAACCACCCCCTTCAATAGTCGAAGAGGGTGATTTTAAATATCTTACTGAGCCATTTTGCCCAGAACTGCGTTGATCTCAGACAAGTGCTCACTATACCATTGCTTTTTCCCATCAGCATCAAGACTCTTTAACTTTTCCTCGATATACTCGGGGGTAAGGGATTCTTTGTGCTGTGAAGTTTTGGTAGGTTTGAGTGTCTTCGGTTCATTTACTTCTGGCTCTGTATCGCTCGATCCACTAAATTCATCTGCAAACATCTTCATTTTGAAGGTGTCTTCAGGATAGTAATTGGCGTATACAGGGTTATCTCTAACAAATTCTTCATACTCTGCGCGATCAAATGAAGGTTTGTTATCTTTGCCGTTGTAAATTGACGCAAGCCGTGTCATTTCCTGTTCATAACGTAAAGTAGCTAGTGATTGTGAAATACGACTATCTACATCTTCTTGTGTTGCAATACCAACACCTCGAAGTTTCTGAACAGCTTGTTGCACATCAGGATTAGACTCAACCACTTGTGGTGGAGGAGGAGGAACAGTTCTCAGTGTATTTTCATACGCTGCTACTTTTTCCGCCAATTCTCTTTTACTTCGTGATAGTTGTCTAATTCTTTCCTGGGTACTCCCAGTAAGCTTGT
>DATIKJ010000017.1:0-24750 GCA_035477615.1 Spirochaetia bacterium
AGTGGAAACTGTACCTCTACATCTTTAAGATTGTGATAGTTACAGCCAGACAAACGAATTGATCCATGGCTTTCTGGAGGATTTTTAGGTTTTAGGGCAATGATTTTACTTTTACCTGAAATATACTTGCCAGTGATACAGTTGGATTTTTTCATCTCTTCAATAGAACCTTGGAATGTAATTTCCCCTCCTAGTTCACCCGCATGAGGGCCAAACTCTACGAGATGGTCGGCTGACTCCATTGTTTGTTGATCGTGTTCGACAACTACCAATGAGTTTCCTAGGTTCACTAATTCTTGCAGAGTTTTTATGAGTTTGGCGTTGTCTCTTTGATGAAGTCCTATAGTTGGTTCATCAAGAACATAGAGTATCCCGGTAAGGCGGGAGCCTATTTGACTGGCAAGACGAATTCGCTGAAGCTCACCTCCTGAAAGAGTACCTGACTCTCTACCTAGTGTTAAGTAGTCAAGACCAACAGAAACAAGGAAACTTAGTCTATCCTTGATTTCTTTAACAATAGGTTCACTAATTTGTTGTTCGGTAGAAGTGAGTTTGGCGCTTAACTCTTTAAAGAAGATAACATCATTTTCAATGGACTTAGCCGTGATTTCGCTAATTGATTTTCCTTCTATGTGTACCGCCAAGACTTCTGGTTTTAGTCTAGTCCCTTGACATACAGGACAAGTTTTTTTGATTAAGTATTTTTCTATTTCTTCTTTAAGAGCATCAGAACTAGTTTCGTTGTAACGACGTTCAAACTCTTTAGCGAGACCTTCATACTTACTTTTCCAAGAGACTGTTTTGCCGTGACGGTTAATACCTTTGACAGAGAAGATTTTGTCTCCAGCTCCAGAAAATAAAGTCTTACTTTGTATTTCTGTCATTTTAGATAACGGTGTTGTGGGTAAAAAGTTTACAGAAGCCATCGCTTCAATAATAAGTTTGGCCAGCCAAGTGCGTGTTTCAAACTGAGAGGCGAGAGGAATAATTGCACCTTCATAAAGGGTGAGTGAGGGAGAAATAATACTATCAGTATCGAGAACCATTTTAGTTCCTAAACCAGTACATTCTGGACAGGCACCATCTGGAGCATTAAAGGAAAAATATCGAGGTTCAATTTCGGGGATGGAGATGTTACATACTGGACAAGCTAGTTTTTGAGAGAACAAGTGATCTTCCATTTGCTCTGGGTTTTCAGGGAAAGAAAGTGAAGGATCTTCGACAATACTGATAATACTTTCACCGTCAGCAATTTTAATGGATTGTTCAATGGAGTCGATGAGACGTTGTTTTTCATACTCAGTACCACAATTTACTTGACCAATAACCAGTTTATCAATGACAGCTTCGATACTGTGACGATTGTTTTTGAATAGACTAAGTGTAGACTGTGTTGATAGTATTTTGCCATCAACTCTTACTTGAGCAATTCCCTGTTTATTAAGGCTGGGAAAAAGATCAGAAAATTCACCCTTTTGGTTTTTGACAATGGGGGCAAGAATCATAATGCGAGTCCCCTTTTGCTTTTTATACGATAGGTGGTTGACGGCTAGTTCAACAACGGCTTTGTATATTTGATTAATGTCTTGAGGCATTATTTCACGACCACATTTAGGACAGTGAGGGTGGCCAATGCGAGCAAACAAGAGGCGTAAATAGTCGTATATTTCTGTTACTGTTCCAACGGTACTACGGGGATTATGACTTCCCTGTTTTTGGTCGATTAGAATTGCTGGAGACAGACCTTCGATCTGGTCAACGTCTGGTTTGTCCATGACACCTAAGAACTGACGGGCGTAGGAACTGAGTGACTCAACATAACGGCGTTGACCTTCTGCATAGATCGTGTCATGGGCCATACTGGATTTGCCACTTCCAGAAACACCAGTAAATACAACAAGTTTATTTTTAGGGATGACTAAGTCAATTTTTTTTAAATTATGTTGACGAGCTCCTCGAATAATAAGATGAGTTGTAGGTGATATTTCTGGCATAACACTCTATTTTATCATTTCTTACCCAAGAATACCCGAAGAATTATTATGTAATATCTATGGTATATATTTATATATATGGAATTTCAAAATGTAGAGCAAACTGTCAGTACCGAAACTCATATTCCTTCTTGGTATAACGACTATGTTGGGAAATTACTGAAATCGCAAAAAAGTTTAGAACAAGAGGTTAGAGATGTTTCAGAAATGGATTCTGAGACCCTTAAAAAACATATTGGAGGAAGAGTTGAAGACCTACCTTATGAAGTCTTGAGTACTTTACTGATTGACGGATCAGATGATGAAAGTGTTGCGGGAATACTTAGAGATAAACGAGAGAAATATATAAAAGATCATCCGGAAGCATATAAAGGTGTTCCTGGAATAACTGATGGCATCATCATGCACGACGGAAGAGTAATTTCTCAAAAAGATCTTGCATCAGCATCTGAGTCGGAGAAAAGGGCAATTTTTGTGGGTTCTACTTGTTTTCATTATAATTCTGGTACTCCGGGTATGGATTCAAATCCTAGTGATCGCTGGTAGCTTACTGCAATTTTTTGATGGTGTCACGATAACGCGCTGCAAGTTCAAAGTTCCAAGAGTTGGCAGCTTGGGTCATCATTTTTTTAAGTTTAGTGATGAGGATTTTTTTCTTTTGAGGAGTGAGAGACTCGGAATTGACGTCTTCTATTTCTGTCCAACCAAATTCCGCTAGTTCTTTAATTTTAGGTGTGGGGTTTACTGAGTCACGATGAAGTAAGGCTTCTCTGATTGGTTTTGAGATGCCTATTGGAGTGATGTTATTTTTTTGATTGTAGGAAGCTTGAGTAATTCTTCTTCTGGCAGTTTCTTTCATGGCAATGTCCATGGAAGAGGAAATTTTATTGGCGTAAAGAATAACCTGGCCGTTTACGTGTCTGGCGGCTCTACCCATGGTTTGAATTAGAGCTGTTGGAGTACGAAGGAACCCTTCCTTATCTGCGTCAAGAATTGCCACGAGAGAGACTTCAGGAAGATCGAGTCCTTCACGAAGTAAATTGATTCCAACTAAACAATCAATGTTGCCTGTTCGAAGTTTTTCCAAGATGTCGGCACGATCTAGAGTTTTGATGTCTGAGTGAAGATACTCAACGTTGATTTTGTATTTTTCCCTCAGATGTTCGGATAAATCCTCTGCCGTTTTTTTGGTCATGGTGAGAACTAAGGTTCTCTCCCCTTTTAATTTTCTCTCGAGAACTTCTTTGCTGATGTCTTCGATCTGACCCATGACAGGTCTAACAAAAACTTCTGGATCAAGTAATCCTGTCGGTCTAATTAGCTGTTCAGCTACCGTGGGTATCTCGCTAGAGTTGGATAAGGAGATTTCGTATTCGCTAGGAGTAGCTGAGCAGTATAGATTTTGAGGACTACGCGATTGAAACTCGGTAAATGTAAGAGGTCTATTGTCTTTGGCGCTGGGAAGACGAAAACCGTAGTTTATGAGATTTTCTTTTCTGGCTTGATCTCCGTTGTACATTCCCCTGATTTGAGGAAGACTGATGTGGGATTCATCAATAACCGTTAAAAAACCGTTTTTGTGAAATTTTTTGACGTTGTAGTGAAAGTATTCAAGTAAAGAATAAGGTGGATCTCCGGGTTTTCGTCCATCATAGTAGCGGGAGTAGTTTTCAATACCATTAACATAACCGACTTCTTCAAGCATTGAAAGATCATAATTTACTTTTTGCTCCAGACGATAGGCTTCAATAGTCTTTCCTTCATTTTTGAACTTATCGATTTGGGTACGAAGGTCTTGACGAATATTTTCAACTGCTTCACTTTGTGTTCTGGGATCAGTGATGAAAAGTTTGGCAGGGTTGATGGTGAGCCAGCCCGTTTTTTTTAGATCTGGATCTTCAATTATTGTGAAGTTATATGGATCGAGAATATCAATGGTTTTTAAAACAGTACCATCGAAGACCATGGAGATAACAATATCTTTATACGATGGATATAGTTGAACAGTACTACCAATGGCTCTAAAGGTACCTCGAGATAGTTCAGCATTAGTTCTGGTGTACTGTAGGTCACTCAGCCTCATAAGAACTGTGTCTCGAGCAATTACTTGGCCTTTGGCTAGGGTGAGAATATTTTTTTCTTGATCTACCGGAGATCCGATGTTATAGATACAAGAAACAGAAGCAATGACGATGCTGTCAGGTCGGGAAAGTAGATTGGCTGTGGTTGTAAGTCTGAGCTTATCGATTTCTGGATTGATGTCGGCTTCTTTTTCGATATAGGTGTCAGAGCTTGGAAGATATGCCTCAGGTTGATAGTAGTCGTAGTAACTAACAAAATAACTAACGGCGTTGTCGGGAAAATAATCTCTAAATTCTTGATACAGTTGGCTTGCCAGTGTTTTGTTGTGGCAGATAACTAGAGTTGGAAGTTGGGTTTTTTCAATGACTTTTGCAACAGTAAAGGTTTTACCTGAGCCAGTGACCCCAAGGAGTGTTTGGTGTGGGTTACCGGCAGAAATGGCTGCGGAAAGTTTCTCAATCGCTTGAGGTTGATCACCCGTAGGTTGATAGTCAGACTTAATTTTAAATTCCACAGTTATATTTTAACTTAAATGTGTTATTTTGGTTGCTTGACATTTGGGTATTGTTTGGTAATAATGATGTTATGACCGTAACACTTTATCGCAGACAAAGACAAATAGTAGAGTTTATCTCCCAGTTTATCCAAAAGAATGGTTACTCCCCTACTCTTTCGGAGATAGCTGGAGCAATCGGAGTGTCGTCTTTAGCTACCGTTCACGAACATTTGCAAGCTTTGGAAAAGAAAAATATTATCAAAAAATATGAAGGTGCAATTAGAGGAATCTCGTTGGTTGATCATGGAAACACTGAGTCAAATTCGATTGAACTCCCTATTCTGGGTTTTATTGCTGCTGGTAGGCCAATTGAGCCATTGACGGATCCAAATGCATCCATGAAGGTAGCTTCTTCAATGGTTTCGGGTAAGAAAAGAGCGTTTGTTCTTCAGGTTAAAGGAGACTCTATGATTGAGGAAGGCATTTTTGATCATGATTATGTGATTATTGAAGAGTGTGATGCTACTGGAGTGAAGGACGGAGATATTGTAGTAGCCTTGTTGGAAAATGGCTTAGCCACTTTAAAAAGATTTTTTAGAGAGAGAACAAGAGTTCGTTTGGAGCCGGCTAACTCCTCTATGTCCCCTATTTTCGCAATTAATGTTAAAGTACAGGGTAAGTGCGTTGGTGTTATACGCAAATTTTAAATAATGAAATTAACCATCGTTGGCTTGCCAATAGGAAATATTGAGGATATTTCAATGAGAGCTTTAAAAACTCTCCAAGATGCAAAATACTTGATTTGTGAAGATAGTCGAGTGTTCAATAGTTTATGGAGCAAGTTAATACAGCTTGGATATGCTCAAAAATTTACTGGAACAATTCGTTTTGTTAACGACTTTAATGAAACAAGTATTTTGCCGAGGATACTGGCTGAGATTTGTTCACTGGAGTCTGTAGTTTTAGTGTCAGATGCAGGTATGCCTCTAATTTCTGATCCTGGTTACAAACTGGTAAATAAAGTAATTGAGATGAAATGGGAAGTTGATGTTGTTCCAGGTCCCACTGCTGAAAGTGCGGCATTAGCTGTTTCTGGGTTGCCTACCGATAGATATATATTTGTAGGTTTTTTACCCAAAAAAATTGGCAAGAGAACTGCAGTTTTAAGTAATCTCAAAGAAATGGGAAATATTTCAAAAATGACTGCGGTCATTTATGAGAATCCACTGAGGTTACAAAAGATACTACCTGAAGCAATTTCCATACTAGGAGAAGATGCTCCAGCATGCTTGGCTGTAGACTTGACTAAGGTGTCTCAAAAGATAATTAGAGGTACATTGGGTGAGTTATTAGCATCGGCAAAAGAAAAAAGAATTAGAGGCGAATTGGTTCTTTTGATTTCTATCGGAAGTTAGATGCTCGGATTTCTTGTGATTAGATCGTTACCTGTCATTTCTGGTGGTATTGGTAACTTTAGTAGATTCAAGATTGTGGGTCCAAGATCTCCCAGTTTTCCAGGAGAAAGTTTAAAGGAGGTGTCATGTGGGTGGTAGATGATAAGAGGAACGTGTATTTTTGATTGAGTGTCTATCTTACCTAATTTTTTATTAATAACTTCTTCAGTGTTACCATGGTAGGCTGTAATGATCAAATATGAATTAGTATCCTTGGCAAGATTAACGAGATTGCCGAGAGCGTTATCGGTTACTTTTATGGCTTCTATGGTTTTGTCTACTACACTGGTATGGGCAATTATATCGGAACAGGCAATGTTTATCACGGACAGTGAATAGTCATCTGTTTTTATTTTTTTTGAAAACTCTTCAATTAACTTTTCTGTAGATATACGTGGAGTGAGGTTATTAATGGCAATTTTTTGAGGGTCGACAATAAGATGAGACTCACCAGGAAAAGTAATTTCGTTTTGACCATTAAAGTAGTAGCTTACTGTGGCAATTTTTTCTGTTTCGGCAGCTTTTAATTGTTTTAATTTATTTTTTGAAATTACTTCACCCAAGGTGTTTTTAGGGGTAGTAGCGAGATATAAATATGGATTTTGAAAGTCATTTCTGTATTTGGTCATGGTAACGAAACGAAGATTGGGAATACCTGATTGAAGGAACATATTTGTCAACTGACTAGGACAATCGGTGCGAAAGTTGAAAAAGATCACACTATCACCTGCTTTAATACGAGAGTTTGCAGGATTTTTACCGATAGTTGCTGGTTCGACAAATTCATCATATAGATTGTTCTGATATGATTTTTCCAGACATATTTTGGCAGTGGGTATATTTGGGTAGTCTTTTCCAATAAGACAGTCATAGGCTTTTTGAGTTCGTTCTAGTTTGGAGTCACTATCCATTGCATAATATCTGCCCATTATTGATGAAATTTTACCGACACCAAACTGGTCTATCTTTTCTTGAACAAGTCTTATTTGTTCAAGACCGTTGTCGGGTGGACTATCGCGACCGTCAGTTAATAGGTGTAGATAAACATTTGTAAGGTGATGTTTTTTGGCAAATAATAATAGAGCATAAAGATGTTCATTATAAGCGTGAACTCCCGACCTACTTATCATTCCGATAAGATGAAGACTGGATTCAAATGATGTGATGTGTTTTACTGTGTCCATGAGGGCTTTGTTGGTAAAAAAACTACCATCAGCGATAGCGGTGTTTATAAGTGACAGATCTTGAAAAACTATGCGGCCGGCACCAATGTTCAAGTAGCCAGTTTCAATATTGCCATTTTGTCCTTGGGGTAGACCTACTGCCGGTCCCGAGGCAAGAAGTTGGGTAGATGGCGATGTCTGAAGCAGATGGTTATAAACCTTAGAGTGGGCAAGGGTAAAAACGTTGCTTGTTCCGGGTGGAGCAATATCCCAACCGTCAAGAATACAGAGAATAACAGTATTATTAGCCATTTTTACTGGCCAAATACTCTTGAATGAAAGATAGTCTGTTGTATTTAGCTACTCTTTCACCTCTTCCTGGTGCTCCAAATTTTACAAAATCAGCTCCAATTCCTACAGCAAAATCGGCAAGAAAGTCTTCATCTGTATCCCCAGATCTGTGAGAAACAATAACTGAGTAGTTGTTCTTTTTTGCTAGTTTTACAACTGCGGCTGTTTCAGAAATGGTACCTATTTGATTTGGTTTAATCAGAACAGCATTACATGCATTTTTTTGGATTGCTTCCTCTAGTCTTTTTTTGTTAGTGACAAGTAAATCATCGCCAATGATCATAAGTTGTTTACCAATGCTAGCCGTTAAATCACTCCAGTCCTTCCAAGCATCTTGGTCAAATGGGTCTTCTATAGATAGTAAGCCGTATTTTTTATTTAGATCAATTAAGAAGTCTCTGAATTTTTCTCCCGATAAACTATCTTTTGTATCACTGATGACATATTTGCCATTTTTTAATAAATTGGATGCAGCAATATCTAGTCCCAGAAAAACATCTTGGTTTAGTTTATACGGACTCGACTCGATTGTTTCCACGAGAAGTTCAATTGCATCGGTATTACTAAATAAATTTGGAGCAAATCCTCCCTCATCTCCTACTGAGTGAATGGCTTTTTTTTCTATTAAAATGTTTTTAAGGCTGTGATAAAGTTCGCTTCCAATTTCTAGAGATTCAGAAAACTTTTTTTGACTACTGGGAATAACATGGAACTCTTGAAACTCTAGATTACCAGCTCCGTGTTTACCACCATTAATTAAATTAAATATTGGTGTAGGTAAATGAAGTGAAGTTGGTACTGAAAGACCATATTTTTCTACTGTGTACTGGAAGGTTGGAATTTCTTCACAAGCAGCTCCAAGCTCAAAGCATGCTTGAGACACAGAAAGGATGGCGTTTGCACCGAGCTTTGATTTGTTTTCTGTACCATCAAGATTGAGGAGTATTTGATCAATATTATTTTGATGGGTTGGATCTTGCCCTAAAAGATACTTGCTAATTACTTGATTGACATTCGTTACTGCCTTTAATACTCCTAAACCATTATATCTTTGAGGATCACCGTCTCTAAGCTCAGTTGCCTCAAGCCTTCCAGTAGAGGCACCACTTGGAATTGAGGCCACTGAACCATGATTATTGTCCGTCCAGATCGTTGTTTCTATTGTTGGATTACCTCGAGAATCTAGAATCTCTCTAGCATAGACAGATTTTATTTTTGCCATGTTATTTGAGTAGCCTTTTTTCAATTAGGGAGATTACCCTTCGTGTGTTATCAACAGCATCAGGACTAACAGAAACTGAGGTTATTCCCCAAGTAACTAATTTGTCGACTAGGTCAGGATAGAGACTGGCAGCCTGACCGCACAGTGAACATGTGATGTGATGTTTGGCTGCAGTTTTGACAACATGTTCGAGCGCCCATAAAACCGCAGGATTTCTTTCATCAAACTCTGGAGCAACGGTTTCATTGTCTCTGTCAGTTCCTAAAATGAGCATTGTAAGATCATTTGAACCAATTGAAACACCATCGATACCGACAGCAATAAAGTCTTCAAGAAGAATGACATTGGATGGTATTTCGACCATCATCCACAGTTTGAATGAGTTTGATCTGGAGAGACCTGAAGCAGAAATTATTCGTTTTACTTTTATCAATTCATCCACTGTTCGAACAAAGGGTATCATGAGATGTAAATTTTTAAAACCGTATTTGTTTCTGACAAGTTTAATTGCCTCGAGCTCAAGATTAAAAACAGATTCATCAATGATATAACGATAGCAACCACGATAACCGAGCATGGGATTTGGTTCAGTCGGTTCGTAATTTTGTCCGCCAATTAAATTCTTATACTCGTTGGACTTAAAGTCTGTGGCACGATAGACGACGGGTCTTTCGCCAAAACAATGAGTAAATTTCATTAGACTTTCGGCTAGCTTTTCAATAAATACCTGGCTTTTACCATCACGGATCATTTTTTTAGGATGGATTCCGATCTCGGCCATCATAAACTCGGCACGAAGAAGCCCAACGCCATCAGCATTTCCCTGAGCAACAATCGAGGCAAGATCTGGCTCACCTAAGTTGACATACACTTTGGTAGCAGTTTTGGGGAACTCTTCTTCTTTGAATTCTTTTACCGCCACCGTTTTACCCTTTTCGGGAACACCATTGTAGACAACACCAGTTGAACCGTTGACGGTAATTAATTGATCGGTTTTTAGTATTTTTGTACCAATTTTAGCTCCAACAACTGCTGGAATTCCAAGCTCTCTGGAAACAATAGCAGCGTGTGAAGTTTGTCCGCCCTTATCGGTGACGATAGCACTGGCTCTTTTCATGGCTGGGACAAAGTCTGGCGCAGTCATTTCAGTGACAAGAACATCACCCGTCTTTACTCTGTCAATTTCTTTTGCTGAGTTTATTTTGACAACCTTTCCAAATCCAATGCCAAATGAGGCTGGTTCTCCTTGAAGAAGCTGTTTTAAATTAACTAACTGACTTTCAGAGATTTGTTTTGTCCCCTTTCCCATATCAAGGGTCGTAATAGGACGTGTTTGCACTACATACATCTTGCCTTTTTCATAGGCAAATTCACTGTCTTGTGGAAAAAAGTAATGTTGGTGAATTTTGACGGATAGTTTGGCAATTTCTATAACTTGTTCGTCTGTAAACTTTGGTGCATTAACCATTTTTTCGGGGACCTTTATTTTTTTGACACCACTTGGATAATCATGTACCTCCATCACGGTCTGAGGAACATTCTGGCGAGAGTGAATCGAAAAATCTGATTTATTGACAATATAATGATCGGGATTAACAACACCTTGAACCATAAAGTCCCCTAATCCCCAAACAACTTCAACTACAACTTGATTTTTATTGCCAGTGACAGGATTAACTGAAAAGACAACTCCAGATACTTCTGACTGAACCATAAGTTGAACGGGAATAGCGAGTAGAACCTTGAAGTGGTTATAGCCTTTGGTGGCGCGATAAAAGATTGCTCTAGCTCCCCAGAGTGATCCCCATGCGCTACGAACAGCTTGGATAAGATTTGACTCACCTTTGATATCTAAGTAAGACTCTTGCTGTCCAGCGAAGGAAGCATCTGGTAAATCTTCAGCGGTTGCAGAAGAACGAACTGCAACCAGTGGGTTTTTATCTCCAGGTTTTAAGTTAGAATAGCTTTCAAATATTTCCTTGGTGAGCTCTGCTGGAATATCGGCTGTCTGAATTAATCTCTGAATTTTTAATGACGCCTTTTCGAGCTCTTTTTGATTAGTAACTTCAGTTTGTTTAATGATTTCTCTAATTACTGGTTGGAGAGCATTGTGTTCAATAACTTTTTCATATGCTTGAGCAGTAATTACAAATCCATTTGGAACCGGAATACCAAAACTATACATTTCACCCAAGTTGGCGCCTTTACCTCCGACTAACGGAATATCTTCTTTGCGAATTTTGCTGAAAGGTAATACCAGGGCAGGCATATTTGACATTTAGGTTAATTGTTTTTTAAAAAAGTCTACCCAAGGGTTTGTTCCCGGATCTTGCTTGTTGACTATACTTAAATAATAGCTAATCATGACCAAAAAGGCCAGTGATTCGAATGTCTGGGCAACGATATCTGACGACTCAGGTTTGATTACTGTTAATTGGTAGTTTTGTTTGATGAGAATATCTTTGGTTAGTTGAAATCTTTTTTGGATAATTTCTGGATAAAGTGTTGAGTTTATGAAAACAAAACGGACACTGTCTTTGAGTGTTGTAGGGAAAACCAAACCTTCCATCAGGTGATGATTTAAATCGGGAATGGTATAAAAAGCGGAAAATGTTTTGGATGTTTCATTTAGAAAATTTGTAAATATTTTGCCTACACCAGAAAGATGGTTGGCAGAAAAAATAATAACAGCCTGACCTTTGTTTTTAAGAGCGAACGATTTGGCGGGATTGTCGTCTGCAGGTCGATCTGCTTTTAGGGTGTCTAATGTTCTTTCAAGGATGCGTACAATTTCTTTGGGATCAACGAATCTAAATGATTCTGGATTGAGACGAACAGTAAGTCCTAAGATGGCTCCAAGCAATAAACCAATGCCATAGCGTGGAACATGTGACCGATTTAGTTTTTCGTCTAGAAGGATAAGTGGCCAGTGTTCAGCTAGAGCAATGTCTTTGAGTTTACCGCCAGTAGTAACAACAACAGTTTTGCTTTGGCGTTTGGCAGAGTCTTGAGCACAAGATAGAATTTCTTCGGTATTACCTGAGTAACTGACGAGAATAACCAATGTGTCTTTTGAGGTATATTGAGGTAAACGATAATTGGATATTATTTCAAATGGAGTTTTGAGGAGTAAAGGGGAAAGGGATTGAACAACATGGGCTGATAAGTTTGAACCGCCCATGCCGGCGAAAACTATATTTATAATTTTTTCTGGTTCAAAGTTTAAACTGACAAACTGTGAATCATGCCAGGCAGACTCAAACTGTTCTCCGATTGAGACAAGAGAATCATAGACAGATAAAGTGTCATACTGACTAAATATTTTTGGATCATCAAGCTGAGTTTTCATGAGCTGGATTAAGTATACCAAGTTACTTTATGATAAGTATTTTTCAAGATAAACTCGTCCTTCTTTTGTATTTAGTAAAGATTACGAAAGAGCGGAAATATTGGAACCTGAAGACCAATCAATCTCCGAATATTTGTGGAAAATATTTGCAATGCTCGTTTTAAGTTCGTTATATTTTTTTTGTGTTTTGCCTTCAAACTTGGTAGTAATGTATGGACCGTTTTGAGAAGCTCTAACTACAACCATTGCCTCTTCCGTGTCAATGCGCACACCATCTACTTCATTTATGGAGCCTTGAGGAAGGAGTTTGATAAGCTCATGCTTGATAGTATCTGAGATAAATTGGAATTTAATATTGTCTGCCAATCCAAGTTTAATTTCAGGGCTACTGAAGTATTTAGGAAGTTTTTCGACAGCTTGATTAAGAGTTTCGTCTTTTCTTTCGAGATAACTAAGTAAACGCAGTGAAGCATAAGCAGCATCATCATGACCAAAAAAGTTGTCCATAAAGAAGATGTGTCCTGATAATTCTCCACCAAATGGAGAACGCACCTCTTTAATTCTTGATTTAACAAAAGAATGACCTGTTTTAGAAACAACAGGTTCCCCACCCATTTTTATGATAATTTCTGGGACAACTTTGGAACATAAATTGTTGTAAACAATTGATGCTTTCGGAATAAAATCTAAGACATCTTGGGCAAATAGAGCAACAATGGTATCCATCCAAAGAACTTGGCCAGTATTGTCAACAACGGCCATTCTGTCACCATCAGCATCATAGGCAAAACCAATATCGGCATTTTTTTCTTTTACTGTTTGAGCAAGTCTTTCTAAAACTTCTGTTTCGGTTGGGTCGGGGTTGCCAAGTGGATAGTTGCCATCAGGTTTACAATTTTGTTCAATTACTTCACATCCAGCCTTTCTTAATATTTGAGGATAGAATACACCAGATCCGGTACTGCAGCCATCTACAACAATTTTCCACTTTTTTGTTAAATTAAAATACTTGGTAATTTCTGATAAGTAAATTGGAAATATGTCCTTTTGGGTATTTTTTCCACTTCCTTTAGAAAAAAATCCGCCCTCAACAATTTTTCTGAGTTCTTGAATTTCTTCAGTTACCATGGTATCTGAGTATCCGACAGAAAGTTTGAGACCATTGTATTCTTTAGGATTATGAGATGCAGTGATCATTGCCCCTCCCTTCGTTAAATATTCATATGAGCTGAAGTAAACAACTTGGCTCATGGAAAGGCCAAGATCAATAGTATCTATACCTCCATCGTTTAAGCCTTTGATAAAGGAATTTTTATATTCCTCACTTGTCAGTCGATTGTCACAACCAACTGGACACAAGAATATTCTTCTTTGGGTAAGAAACGTGGCATATCCCCTTCCAAGTTGATAATAGACTTCAGGAGAGAGGTCAACATTGGAAACACCACGTAGGTCATATCCACGGTAAATATTTGGGTTTATCTGCATACATAGAGTATATCAATTAAAAAAACACCCTCGATTAAGAGGGTGTTGTAGTTGATTTGTTTATCTAGAAGTTGCTGTATAGAAATGGATATTTGTTTTTAATCTCGTTGATCTTTGCAATTATTTCTGGATCACCGACATTTTTGCCATTGGTGTCGGGAACTTTGGCAATTTTTACCCATGTTTCGCCAAAATCAAAACTAAAACCAAATGGTTTAACTACCATATTCAATGGTTTGTAGGCAGGAGTCTTTTTAAAGAAGATGATATTGTTGGTAAATGTGCCGCCAATTCCGTATGCCGTCTTGAACCATTGTGATGCATAAGCATCAATTTGTTTTGCTTTCGTTATAGTCAGAGAGTCTGAAAACATGAGGGTAATTGATTCCAAGTCAACATGGTTTTTTGGATGTGCATAGAATTTGCGCATTGTGTCAACAAATTCAAATGGATCTCCACTATCATGCCGATAACTCTTGATCAATTTGGCCATACCTGGAGTAAGGGTGGCAAGGAAAAATTTTGTTCCCCAAGTATCAGGTAAGGCAGTACCAAGGTTGTCGCCGTAGACTGCTTTCCAGGCAATTGTGGCGGCTTGGTTGCCATTCTCGACACCATACTTTGCTCCATGCATCAAGTACCACTGATGTGCTACGGTTCCTTTTGGAGAAAGACCTGATTTTTGAGTATGATATGGACAACTACTGCCGACATACATGTCGCCACCATATTTGATAAGGTAATCAGTGACGATATCATGCATCCAATTAAAAGCACGTCGTCTTAGTCCGAATTCAGATATGTGTAGACTGGCTGCAATCATTTCATAGATGATCTTTAAAAGCTCATCAACCCAGTTGTCATCAGGATAGTAGTTTAGCTCCTCGTTTCTTGTTTGCGAAATGACGGCCATGACGATCTGTTCGAAAAACATGATATCTGACCATGGACCTACAATTTTTCCAAATATGTGTCCTTCTTCGTCTTGCCAAAGTTTAATATATTCGGGAACAAAGCGATATTGATCAAGCCAATCAAAAAAATCTTCTGCTAGGAATCCCCATTTAAGTTGAAGGAAATTCCTTAAATTTTCTTTTGATCGTAGGGCACGAAGATCTTGAAATTTTTCCAGTAGTAAAGCAGCGAAATTTTCTGGGAAAATCTCATGATTGCGATCGACTATTTCGTACCACGCCCATGTATCTGGATAGAGCTGGTTCGCGGCATTGATCATTGAACAGTTATACACGTCAGTCTCAAGTACATCACGAATTATTTCCGTGCCCGAGCTTTGAGTCATTTAACCTCCTAGGTAAATTAAATGTGCGATACACAAGATGTGTGATTTACAGCCTATATTTTATCATATAAAGCCCTCCGTGAGGAGGGCATTTAATAGAGTTATTTGGAGCAGTTCGTGCCTGAGGGAATAACGGCCTGAGATTTTATTAGCTGATATTGCTCTTCAAAGACTGTGGCTAGTGTAGGGTCATACCAGATTAAAAGATTTTCATCGTTTTTTTCGTCAGCACTAACAGAAAAGTTGAACGAACCAAATATAACAATTTTTTCGTCAATAATTATTACTTTTTGGTGCATTGTGCCTGGGTTACCATCTAGGCGAATATCATATCCTTTGTTTAGTAATCTCCCGCATTCTGATGAGTCAGTATTGGCACTTCTTGATTCAAAAATACCTTCGACCACCACCCCTTTATTGGCATTGGCAATCATAGTCTTTGCTAAGTCGTTGTAGGTAAAGCTGAATGCCAAAAAGTGAATCGATGTCTCTGCAGTATTTACGGCTTTGATAACCTTGGCCATACATTTATCTTCAGGTGCAAAACAATTTTCGACAGCAATTCCATTGATAACAAACGTTGGATAAGGTGTGTCGGATGGTGAAGTAGTCCCAAACTCTCCTGAATACATTTCGGCAAACTCAGTTTTGTAATTTGCTGAGGCTTCCGGGGAACAAAAATAGACGGCATTCTCATTATTCTTACGAGAGGCATTGTTGGTAATATTAAATGATCCTGTCCAGACACAGTCATTATCAAACACAAAGAACTTATTATGCATCAGAGCACTTCTATTATCTGGAACTGCAGGAATACCCTCAGACTTTAGTTCTCCCATTTGCTTATCTTTGTCGGAGTACTCATTGTCGTAAACAACGCGAACTGTAACTCCTCGCTCTTTGGCTCTAATGATTGCTTGCCCTACAGCCTCAATATCGAACTCAAATACGGCCAAATCGATAGACTTTTCTGAGGCATCAATTTTTTGTATTAGTGCCTGTTCGACAGACTTATCATCTGGATTGGTAGGGTCAGTAAAGTAGATTTCATAATATGTTTCTGTCGATGGAATTGGTGGCGGAACTGAACTCGGTTTTTGCGTGGCAACTCCCTGGACAGTTGGAGTTGCAGAAGGAATTGGTGGCTTTTCTACTTTTCCTTGCGAATCGAAAAAAGAATACAAAATCAGGACTGCCACTGTAAATATAACAATCAGTATCCACTTGCTTTTTCTAGAATTTGCTTTTGACATGTACCTCCTCTATTGTGAAGTGATTCTAATACCAAATCACCCCCCAGTTTTAATGTGCTGGAGGTGATTATACCAATCTATCAATAAATTTCTCTTACTTATTTTTCAAGTAGAAGTAAGTTAGACCCTTGGCTACAACTCCGATAAAGAGTGGAATTAACATTATTGTGTCAATATTATTCCCCCCATTTAATGCAGTACTGATTGATTTGTAGGCAAAAATTACGACCATCGTAGCAATCATCGCCCAGGAAGCATTTCTCTCAGAAATAGCCTCATGAATTACCTCTCTTTCATCTTTTTTGAGATGGAACATAATGTCGAGAACATCAAGACAGAGAAGGACACCTAAGATTGTAGTGATGGCTGTTTTAATTGCTTGACTTAGGGGAAGGTTTTGCACAGCTAAGACAATAAGGATAAAGGCACCGATATATGCCCAGCCTTGTTTGGTGGCAGGAGTTAGTCCCCAACCGCCGTATTTTCTAACCTTGAACCATTGTGGTTTTCCGATCATTTTTGTTTGTTATTATTTTCGAAGATAAAAACCTCTTCGATTGGTAATTTAAAGATGTCAGCGATGTCATGAGCCAGCTTAAGAGAGGGGTTGTATTTTCCCTGTTCCAGGTAGAGTATCGTCTCACGACGAACATCGACTTTACTGGCTAGATCCTCTTGAGTATAGGAATGCCTAGCTCTAAGTTCTTTAATGATGTTTTTCATAATATAGTTTATTTCTAACAATATGTTATATCATTCTAACATTGATGTCAAGGGTGTAATAATAATCCCGCCCACTTTACGGGATTAATCTATCTTAAAATATTAGTCTACAAAGGTAAGGGCAATACCTGATTTTCCGGCTCTGCCGGTACGGCCAATGCGGTGAATATAGTCTTCGTATGTTGCCGGTTGATCGAAGTTGATTACATGAGTAATATCCTTTACGTCGATTCCACGAGCGGCGACATCTGTGGCACAAAGAATCCGAATTTGGTTCTCTTTGAACTTTCTCAAGACATTTTCGCGCTGATTTTGACGTTTGTCTCCATGAATAGAGTCGGCTGAAAAGCCACTTTTTTGTAAACTAATTGCAATTTCTTCAACTCCGTATTTAGTACGACCAAAAATAAGTACTTTTGAAAAACTGGTTTTTGCTAATAGATCACTTAGTACAGCAAATTTTCCCTGTTTACCAGAGACTCTAATAATGTTTTGATCAACATTCAAGGAGCCTGCGTTAGTTTTAACGGATATTTTCTCTGGATTGTTCATAAACTGAAGAGCAATGCTCTCAACTTTTTGATCAATAGTAGCTGAAAAAAGGAGTGTTTGATGGTTTTTTGGTAAAAATGAGAGAAGTTCGGTTATTTCGTGGACAAAACCCATATCAAGCATTCTATCGACTTCATCAAGGACAACTGTGTGAGTATTGTTCAAATTGAGTGCACGACGGTTGTAGAGGTCTCTTAAGCGTCCAGGAGTGCCAATGTAGACATTGGGTCTGCGTCTTAGTTCGTCTAATTGGCGACGAATATCGGAACCACCAATAAAGAGACTGGCATATACTTGAAGACCTCCGGAAAGTGATCTAATCTCGTCTCGAATTTGAACAGCAAGTTCTCTTGTAGGAGCAACAACTAAAGAAGTATCGTTTGGATTTTCGATTATTTTTTTGATTACTGCTAAAGCAAAGACAGCTGTTTTACCAGTGCCTGTATCTGCCAAACCTAGAACATCTTTTCCTGCAAGAGCTGCTTCTAATGCCTGATCTTGAATTGGGGTTGGAGTAACATAACCCTTGGCTTGTATATTGCGAAGCATTTGTTCCGAAAGGTCGTAGTCAGAAAAGGAACGTTGAACGATAACTTCTTCTTGTAACTGTGGCATTGCAGCTCGAACAAACATTCGAGAATCGAGAGCTTTGGGCATGAAACGAGATCTTCGATTTCCACTGAATGAAGAACGACTGTTATATGAGTGGCTGGCACCACGATTTCTGCCATGACCAGAAAAGCCACGACCGCCAGAAGGGCGATGATTAAACATATTTTGTATGGGGAATGTCCCCGATTGTCCTAAAGGAAAATGCTGGCTGGACAATCGTGAGAGCGTCAAGCAGACGAGCTAAGTGCTCGGCCTAAGAACAATATGGGATAGTATAACATAGATTAGCTCATTCCTCCACCGCCACCTCCGCCACCCCCTCCTCCACCGCCACCTGAGAATCCACCACTACTACCAGAACCTGAAGCTCCATAACTTGCAAAAGAAGTACTAACTGATTCTAATCCAGTACCAATATTGGATAGATCAAAATTATTATTTGTAGTATTCATGGCAGCAAGATATACAAATGAATTTGAGGCTTCTGCTCCAAATTTGATAGGGAGTTCAGACAATGCTTTTAGAGAAATTCCTAAAGCAGCTCCATAAACAATGTATTTTTCCCAGATGATGACCGATTCAAGAGGTGACCCTTTAGTAACTGAATAATCCTTAAGATATTTTTTAAAAGCAAGCCATGAGGACTTTTCTTGAGCTCCTTTTGAGGTGAGACGATCCATGAAGCTGCTTAATATTAACAAAGCAATAATATATGTAATAAGTTCAACAAAAAGCCCCGGAGTAATAATCATAACCGTAGAACTAATGTTTTTTTGGCCAATAAAAACAATAAAAATAATAATTGAAAGAACTACACCTATAAAAATGTCGATTGAAAAGGTTCTTTTTTGATCACGACTCTTTTTATCCAATAGATCATTATTTAACAACATGTCTTCAAATTGACCTTTCCAGGTTTGGAAGCGTAGTCTGGCTTTAGTATCAGATCTTAGCTTGCTGAGCATTTTTGATTTGGATATTTTTGGATGTTTTTTTAAGTAAATAAGATTTAGAATGTCATCTTCATTAACAGTGAGACTTTTTTTGGTGTCAATTCGTTCGAACCATATTTCTGGTTGACGAGGGAAAATACCAAGAACTGGAGTACGATATTCTTGAGAAATTTTTATTATTTTTTTACGACACAGTTCAAGTATTGTAGCGGTAATGGATTTAGCCGAGGGAGAATGTGTAGAACTAAGTAGGGCTTCGACAAGAGCTGGTTCGATATTGGATGGTGGTTCATGAAGACTACCAGCTAAATTTACTTCTGGTAATGGTAAATCTTTGCCATATTTTTTCCATTTAATGAGCCAGTAAATAAATCGCGCAAAAAAAAGTAATCCAGTGATAGATAGCACTGTAAAAGCAAGAAAATAATCTGGTGGACTAACTGGAGGTTTGGCTTTGCTTATGGTCTCATTGATCCAGTTTGCTTCTTCATCTTCTATCCTTTCGAGAGCCTCTTCGTTTTCAAAGGTCATTTCTTTTAGTTGAGGAAATAGTACTCTTCCTTCAACAAAAGTATTAGCTGGTATATTTTGAGCAGCAAAAACAACAGTTTTATCATCTGTAATGGAGACTTTTCCTGTGAGTGGTCCGTGACCCCAGGCTTTAAGTGATTCGTCGGGTGATGAATAAGGTAGATGTATCGTAGCGATTAAATTTTTTGTCGGTTCTCCCCAACCATCTTGAACAATCTGCCAGTAAAACTCAGCAGTGTCCATGTAGTTGTTAACAGCGTTTTCGATGACATAAGATACGGTGAAATCTTTGCTTTCGTTATCGGCAGAGTATTTCCATTTGACGATATATTGATTAGTCTCACTAGATATCGTGGAGTTTATTAACTCATCTTCTTCATAGACTTTGAGATTTTTAATGATTAGACGATCACATTTGGTGTTGGTACAAGCTTTTTTGGTACCGGTAGACCACCAACCATTTTCAAAATGGCCAGAGAAAGTATATGTGCGTGTTTCTTTAATGTTAGCTGAACCATCCTTGTTAATTTCGATGTCAATACTAGCTTTATCAATGGTGTAACTTTTAGCCAAACATGCCGATGAAAATATTAAACTAAAACCAATAAGACTGAAGAAAAAAAAGGCCGTAACAAAAAACAGTTTCCTAATAGTACTCAAAAAAAATTGCATTTTAGAAATTAAATTGGAGTTTCTATTAATTTGCTATTTTCTCTAAGAATGGAATAAACACTGTTTAGATTCATTCTGGCAGTTTTTAGTAAGTCTCTTGCTGTTTTGAATGTAGTCTTAAATCCTGGATAGTTTTCTGGAGTCAGTGGTGTGACTAGATTGACAGCCTTTTGGGCTTTGACTTTGGCATCATCAATTTGGGGCATTAAGACAGAATCGGATGTTATTGCTGTTAGAGCATCAGCAATGCTGACAATCATGTTAGCGTGAGCAATTATTCGGACTTTTGGAACGTATAAAGCAAAAGTACTGTAGGAGTTTGCAACTAATTTTTTTTCTTGTTGCAGACCAGAGGCACTTGATTCATCGCCAATATAAATAATGATTGATTCTAATGATTTTATTTCTTCATCAACCATTGTTTCTAGAGTTTGTTTTTCTGTAGAAGTGATGATTGTGATTTCGTCAGCTTTTTGAGAAAGAGTATTGAGGACGCTTAATCGACGCCCCACTTCTTCTTGAAAAATCTTTGATTGAGTATCATTAATACTATTGTCAATATCTTTGACTTCTGAGTTTAGTTTTAGAAGATCGTCACCAATGTTTTCTAAAGACCTTGTTTGGGTAGGAGTTATTGATGGTTCTGGAACTGGTTCAGCGGACACAGTGGACTCTTTTTGAGTTGTAGATGTTTGAATAATAGAATTTTTGGAAACCCAAAAAACAATAAGACCAATTATTGCGACAATGATAACTATCCAGATTATTCCTTGTCCTTTTTGTTTGCTATGATTCATTTTGTGTTTGATTAATAACACTTTATAGTTTTATGATACTACTTTATATCTTTTGAAAAAAATTTGTTAAAAGATTATCTAAAGTATTTCCGCCAACACCAGTCTTTATTTTGAGATCGATTTCGAAAAGCTTTTGATATAGATCCAACAAATGTTCTAACGTGAAGTAGGATGCTTGTTGTCCGATTAGTCTAGTTGGATATGGTGCAAGTTTAACAAAATTTGGGCCTGATTTGATCTGGATCATAAGTTTAATTTGGCGAGCTGTCATAGCAAAGATAAATTCTGGTTCAGTTCCCTCTTTGAGTAAATTATTCCACGATAAAAGAATGTTTTTGGTGTTTTTTGGTCGAAGAGAGTCCAGAAATTTAAAAATAACTGGGCTAATAGAAAAAGACTCAACTTTAGCTTGAGGAAATTTTTTGAGAGCGGTAGCTGTTAAACCTTTATTTTCCCAAAGAATAATCTCATGATCGGTATTTTGAGTTAGAACATTAATGAGATTGTCGTTGTTTTTTGATTTAGTACTACTTAATAGATTTTTAATAACGAAGCATTTTGAAGAACCAAAGAGTCCAGATGAACCAATTTCTTGTCGAAGATAAGTAATGTCTAGTTCTTGAGCATCTTGGATAACGATCTCAGTTTGCCTCGATTTAAAATCATCAATAATCACCATTAACCTACTATAAGATTTATTGGCGTCTTCGCCGTGAAGAATAATCATTTGCTAAATATACCTATGAGGGTCATAAAATTATTGTAGAGCTTTTTTAGTATTGTTAGAGAGTTGTTTGATTTTTGATTTGTTTGTAGGATGATATTCGATGATGAGGAAGTGGCAGTTGGAGTATCCCCAGCTACAGCTAGTTTGGGTTCACCTTTGGTGGCAAATGAGCTTAATACGGTTGAAAATTCTTTTAGCTCACCATTTTTGTTTTTGAAACTAAATACTATAAAGGGGCCATCTTGAGCATTTAGTATAAAGGGAGTAATGGCTACAATATTACTGTCAGCCCACTGATTGGTAAGTACATATTGATAATAGAGAGCTATTTGATGTTCGGAAAGATATTTTTCAGACCAACCAGTTTCTGTGATAAATACTGGTAGTTTTTTAGTACTAAAGAGTCTGACAAATTTAAGATCGCTTCTGTAAGAATCAATTTTATTGGAACCTGATTTGTCTGGGCGAGAGGAAAAGTCGGGATTAGGATAGGCGTGTGATGTCCAGCCGTCAATTTTGTCAAAAATTCCTGGATGACGAAGATACATTCTTTCGAGATACAGTCTCCAGTTGAGAGATGTTTTGCTATTTGATGCCGCATTGTCAAGTCCTGCAGGAAGAATAAAAAAGTCGTCAGATTTTGCTTTAAAAATATCAATTGCGTTATTCAAGATATCTGCATAGTTTTCAGGAGATACAAAACCACCGTACTCATCAGAACGATTTACTTCATTAAAAATGATGACATAACGGTTTTTTGTGGGCCAGTTAAGGTCTCCTAAGAAATTTGCAAAATCAATTAAATCGAAGTTGTTAGGTTTTTGCCAGTTTGCACCTTCAGGAGCAGTAGCCACTCGAATTATAGGTATAACATGTTTATCTTTGCACTGATCTAAAAATATTTGCCACTTAAGACGATTTCTATCTGATGCTTGAATAGGTATCGTTACATAACCCCAGCCCCCCTTTCCTTCATTGTTTACAATTTTTGATGCTTGGTCGAGTTCATCCGTAAAGAGAATATGAATACCAATCTTATTATTAGGAACCGACAAAGGATCGTAGATTGCACGAGTAATAGATCCTGATGAAAGATAGATAAGCAGACTAATTAGAATAGCAAAGATAGACACATTTGTATTATACGGGCAAAGAAAACCCTCCTTGCGGAGGGTTAAATTAACTATTTTCCATAAAGAGTTATAAACTCGCCTTCTTTGATAACACAAAAATTGTCAGTAGTAAATGCGGTGTATAGGTCATTTATCTTGGTCATCAAGCAATTAGATTCACGAATGGCTAAAACTTGAAAATTGACGATAAAGATGAAGAATCTATCTGGCTTACCAAGTCCAGACATAAAGCAGAGTTCTGTTCTGTTTTGAGTTTTTTGTTTACTATGCCATCCGTTAGATTCCAAAAATTTATCTCTTTCTTGAACCTCAACACTATTTTGGTTTGTGGACAATAGACACCTCCTCGCTAGAATTGAAAGGGACTTCTTGCGGTATTCTAACAAAAAGAGGGCGTAAAATCAACTATAGGTTATTTAGGTTTGGTTTTGCCAAGGTGAGAGTAGGCTTTGTCTGTGGCTACTCTACCACGACTAGTTTTGGATAAGAAACCAGATTGCATAAGAAAAGGTTCATAGAGGTCACTGATGGTATCTACAGACTCGGAGATAAGAGCAGCAAGAGTTTCGAGACCTACAGGACCACCTCCGTGTTGGGTAATGATGGCTTCCAGAAGATGTCTGTCTGTGGCATCCAAACCTTCATTGTCGACTTCGTAAAAATCAAGAGATTTAATTGTAATATCAATACTCGATTTGGAGTCGTGTTCAACGAGATTAAAGTCACGGACACGTCGAAGAAGTTTTAGTGCAATACGAGCAGTTCCTCGAGAACGTTTGGCAATTTCTAGAGCTGAGTCATCATCAAGTTTGAGATTCAGTTTTTTGGATGCTTTCAAAATTATCCCTTTGAGATCGCTTGGTTCGTAAAAACGTAGTCGGTGAACGATACCAAATCGGTCTCTGAGGGGTGAGCTAATTCTGCCTGCTTGGGTAGTGGCACCGATAAGGGTGAAGGGATTGAGATCTAAACGTAAATTTTTGGCTGCTGGTCCTTTACCAAGAATAATATCGATCGCAAAATCTTCCATCGCAGGATAGAGAGCTTCTTCGACTGGTTTATTAAGACGATGAATCTCATCGATAAAGAGAACGTCCCCTGGTTCTAAGGCTGTAAGGATTGACGCAAGATCTCCTGCTCTTGTTAGGGCGGGTCCAGAGGTTACTTTGAGGTTGACACCCATTTCATTGGCAATGATGTGAGCTAGGGTGGTTTTACCTAAGCCAGGAGGGCCATAGAGAAGGGTGTGCTCCATAGGCTCCTCACGTGACTTAGCCGCTTGAATAGCAATCTGCAGAGACTTAACAACCTGTGGTTGGCCAGTAAAGTCCGTCCAATGAGAAGGGCGAATCATGGATGTTTCCGGTTGGGTGGTCATTTCTTGAGTAGATTTAAAGCAGATTTAACTTGAGCACCTAAAGCGAGAGATGAATCAATCTGAGAATAGATTGAAGAAATTTCTCCCTTTTGGAAGCCAAGGCTGACGAGGGAATCAATTAAATCTGAGTTTCCTTCAAGGTTGCTCATATTGACATCACCTTTGCCTATTTTTGATTTAAGGTCAAGAATTATTTTTTGAGCGGTTTTTTTACCGACGCCTGAAATTGAGGAGAAAAACGCAAGGTTGCTTTCAGTAATTGCTTTCTTGATGTTTTTTTCGGTTGACGAGGTAAGCATGGCTAGAGCAATTTTGGGACCAACACCTGAAACAGTAAGAAGGAGTTCGAAAATGTCCAAATCATCGGGAGTTTTGAATCCAAACAAAGCTAGATTATCTTCTCTGATATGGGTATGAATATATAGACTGGCAGTATTTTTTTCGAGAAAATTTAGATTTGAAGGGAGATATACGGTAAAGCCGATGCTGTTGGCAAAAAGAATGATCTTTCCCTGCGTAG
>DATIKJ010000018.1:0-8824 GCA_035477615.1 Spirochaetia bacterium
TAAACATCTAAATTCTCAATTGCTATCCCAATTCCTTTTATTACACACCTCTGAGGATCCTCAGCTACAAATGCTGGTACGCCGGTTTCCGCTGTAATAAATCTGTCGAATCCTCGAAGTAGAGCCGTTCCACCGCTCATCACAATTCCTTTATCAATAATGTCACTCGAAAGCTCTGGTGGTACTTCTTCCATCACTGTCTTCAACATGGCAATGATTTTACCTAATGGCTCTCTAATGGCTTCAAAAACGTCAGTTGATGAAACAGTCACCTGTCGTGGCAATCCAGAGATACTGTCTCTTCCGGTTACTTCAATTGTTTCCTCACGAGACACCGGCATCGCTGACCCAATCTTTATCTTAATTCTCTCTGCGGTTTGTTCTCCAATTACCAAATTATGTTTTCTTCTGGCCCATCTAATGATAGCTTCATCGATTTTGTTTCCTGCCACCCTCACACTTTTGAAGGTCACCACCCCACCCAAAGAAATAACAGCCGCTTCAGCTGCACCCCCGCCCATATCCAACACCATGTTTCCCGAAGGCTCAGCAATTGGTACACCAGCACCAATCGCTGCTGCTAAAGGCTCCTCGATCAAGTACGCATTTCTCGCCCCCGCTTCGATGGCCGCTCCCAAAACAGCTCTTCTCTCCACTTGAGTCACTCCAGCTGGAACACAGATCATCACTTCTGGTTTGAAAAGACCATATGCCCCCACTTTTCGCAAAAAGTACTTCAGCATGGCTTCTGTTACGGCATAATCGGCAATCACTCCGTCTCTCATCGGCTTACTGGCTTTGATATTACCTGGAGTTCTTCCCAACATACTCTGAGCTTCTCTACCAACAGCCAAAACTTTTCCGTCGGTCACCGATACTGCCACCACAGTTGGCTCTTCCAACACCACTCCCTCGCCCACAACATAAACCAAACTATTGGCCGTCCCCAAATCTATAGCTATTTTTTTTGAAAACGAAAAGGACATTTGTGGACACATTATATATCAAGGCTTTAGCCCCTACGAGGTTATAGTCTTGATATAATAAAGCTGATGACCAAAAATCCCAAAGCCAAACGCCTTATCATCAACATCCTCATCCTTCTTTTCCTCGCTGGAGGCACTGTAGCTGCTATTCAGTATGCCAAAGGCTATCGCCCTAACCTCAAAGAAGGCTCACTTCAAGGCTCCGGTCTTCTGAACGTCACCTCCTACCCCAAGTCCGCCAGAGTCATAATAAACGACAAACTAACCACAGTCACCGACGACAAGCTCTATCTATATCCTGGCAACTACAATATTAAGATCGAAAAAGATGGTTTTCACCCTTGGACCAAGACAGTTCCCCTCAAATCCGAGCTTGTTTCCAATGCTGACGCCCGCCTCTTTCCCATAATAAATGCCACAGCTCCCCTCACTT
This sequence comes from Spirochaetia bacterium, assembly GCA_035477615.1. Classification (GTDB taxonomy): domain Bacteria; phylum Patescibacteriota; class Microgenomatia; order UBA1400; family MFAQ01; genus UBA2277. The sequence goes on from DATIKJ010000018.1 coordinate 1,420, forward strand.
TTTATCAAGCTAGCAACGCCTCATTGAATCCCGATGGTACCAAGATCGCCTATGTTCTTACCAAGTCCCCCGTAGACACCGCCAACGGTCTATATGTCCACTCCTTCTCCAGCAACTTCCTTAACTCTCAATATCTCCAGATAGCCGACAACGCTACAAAAGACTTCACCAAAGCCCTTCTTATCTGGTCCCCAGACAGCACCCAAATTCTTGCTGTCTTCACCGAAAAAACCAAAACTACCGAAAAAATTACCTCTGCCATACTTCTTTCCGCTAAAGGTATGAATAACATCAAGACCATCTCCGATGTTACCTTAAGACTCCCTCTCATCATTTCCCAATGGCAAGATCAATATGCCAAGATAAATCTTCCCAACATTGCCTTGTACCCCCAGTATCTCTCAAATATTCTCACCAACAATGCCATAAACGTCTTTTTCTCTCCCGATAAAGAAAAGGTTCTCTATACTCCTACTATTGACTTCAATCTCCCCGAAAACACCATCGGCAAAGCACTCCCCAATATCAACGCCACTACTGAACAAAGAAATCTCCAAAAAAATAAAGCCTATGTATTTGACCTCAAAGAAGGCACCAACTATGCAGTTCCATCCGCCTCAAACTCTGCAGAAATCAAAAAAATAATCATTACTAGTGCCGACGCTACCCCATCAGCCAGTATTGCTACTCTCAAACAACTCAAGGCCCAAACCGAAAGTTACACTGTCGGCAATCTCTCCTGGTACTCCAACTCCCGCCAACTCGTGGTCACTGGTGCCGAGGGTGTCAACATCGTCGACTACGATGGTCTAAACATGACCAACATTACCTATGTCCTACCTTTGAATGGCTTTGCTGTCAGCAACCCTGATGGCAGTCGCCTGATACTTCTCACTAACATCAACCAAAGGCAAGACACCTACAATCTCATTTCTTTTGATTTGAAGTAATCGTTCTTGATATAAAATATATTGATTGAGGTTGTAGCTCAGATGGATAGAGCATCTCACTCCTAACGAGAAGGTCGGCAGTTCGACTCTGCCCAACCTCACCACTCAATAAATGGATAAGAGCTTGCTCGTCACCCTTTCCATAATATTAATTATGGAAATGTTGTTCCTGCGCTTCCTCTTATATTCGCTCATAACTTCGTTATGATGCTTGAATATAGAGCATCTCACTCCTAACGAGAAGGTCGGCAGTTCGACTCTGCCCCAGGACACAGATTACTTCCTTTTCTTCTTCGTTTTTTCCATTCTCTTATTTCCCGAAAATTTATTAGCCATCTTTATCCGTTTCTCCAACAGCTCATCTGAATCACTCCACGTTAGCATTATAAAAATCCGCAGTGACTCAAAACAATCTTTGTGATACGCCCCAAGATTCTCTATATCATCGCCTGGAGATGCATAAACCTTATCTTCTCTGTCAATTTGACCGCACCAACCACATCGAGTTATTTCTTTTTCCTGCCCCTTATCTTCAATCTCTTTATTCATATATTAAACCTGCCTTGTCGGGGTAGTGAGATTCGAACTCACGACCTCGTCGTCCCGAACGACGCACGCTACCATCTGCGCTATACCCCGAATTACCCCTATTTTACATCCCAAGCTATAAAATAGCCCCTCTTTCGAAGGGCTGTCAACAACATTACTGATCCAAAACTAATTACTCTCCCAAATCCTCTTTGCCATAAACCAGGCAGTCCATCCCGCTCTGGTATGCAAAAATCTCGTCGGCATTGAAGAGAATTCCCATCTCTTTCTCAGCCGCTTCAGGACTATCAGATGCATGGATCAAGTTCTGTGATCCACTCATACCGAAGTCGCCTCTGATCGAACCAGCCTCGGCTTCTCGACCTTTAGTAGAACCTACAATCTTACGCACGGCGGGAATAACCTCCAAGCCTTCCCAAACCATGGCCACGATTGGTGTCCACTCCATGAACTTCTTCAGATCATTGAAGAAACTCTTCTCTTTATGATGGGCATACCAGGTCTCGATCATGGTGTCCGACATCTGTACCATCTTTATCCCGGCCAGTTTTAGGCCTTTTTCCTCAAAACGAGAAATTATTTTTCCTACCAGACCTCTTTGTAAGCCGTCTGGTTTCACCAGAACCACAGTTTTTTGCATCATGGCTATATTTTACCGCATTAACCCAATCAATAGCCGCCACTATTTATCGTAAACTCATAATTTCCCAAAAATTATCCTTATCAACCTCTTTCCAACTAGAATTTTTATACAACCCCCAGCTTTTTGGTTGTCGTTTACCTTTACTTTTGTATTTTATTTCCCACCCAACTAACTCTCCACCCTTATCTTCCACCAAATCAACTTCTTGACCCTCATAGGTTCTCCAAAAATACAAATTTGTCTTGTATCCCAACCCTAGCTGTTCTTTATATCTCTCTGCAATTACAAAACTCTCCCACAATTTTCCCAAGTCATCTCGAATAGCTAATGGATTTTGATTATTAATTATGGCATTTCTGATCCCTATATCCAGAAAATAGATTTTTCTCTTCTTGTTTAAAGCTTGTCTCAAATTACCAGAAAAAGGCTTTAAACTAAATATCACAAACATTTTTTCCAGTAAATCAATATATGAAGCCACAGTTTGCTTGCTTATTCCGATTGTATTAGCCAGTTCGTTATATGAGACTTCGCTCCCAATTTGTAAAGCCAAAGCCTGCAATAACTTCAAAATTATCTCCGAGTTCTTTACTTCATTAAATTTCAACACATCTTTGTACAAATAATTTGATGCCAACTGTTTTATCTTTTTTGACTTCTCCTCATCTGATTTCAAACTCCACACTCCTGGATAGCTTCCATACACAAGCCATTTCTCCAGCTCTCTTTCTCGAGTCAGTTTGTCACTTCCTTGCCATACCTCTTTTACTGAAAGTGGAAATAACCAAAATTCATCGCATCTACCCGTTAAAGGCTCAGAAACCTCATTTGATAAATCAAGAGACGATGACCCAGTTACCAAAAGCTGGATTTCTGGATAATTATCAATCAATAATTTTAATTTCAACCCAATATTCAACACTCTCTGTGCTTCATCGATGATTACCAATTTATTTTCACCCATCATCTGTCTTAATGCCATTGAATTATCTGCCTGTTTAAACTGACTCAAAATATCCATTTCGTCGCAGTTCAAATATCCAAACGAAACTCCTGATTCTTCTGCCATTTTTCTCACCAAGGTAGTCTTCCCCACCTGCCTAGCACCATAAACAATAATTATTTTACCCTTAAAAAGACTCTTCTTTATTTCTGACTCCAATGTTCTTTGAATAAGCATATTGCCTAATATATACCAAATTAGGCAATCTGTCAAGCCCAATTAGTACCAAATTAGGCAATTACGGTACAAGGCGGCAGGACTTGTTGAGGGAAACAAATTCATTAATAAACTGCTTGATAATGATCTATTCTCTCCACCACCTCCCCATCTTTCATCACAACTGCCACCACATCCACCCGACACGCCGCCTCCAATTTGTTATTCAGTAAATACACTTCCCCCATTCTTTTTACCTGAGACATTTTTCTTTTATTAACCATTTCCTCCGGCTCCCCAAAATCATGCCCTATTTTTGTTTTTACTTCTACAAACACTAATGTTTGTGCGTCCCAACAAATAATATCTATCTCCCCAAATCGAGTACGGAAATTGCGCTCTTCAATCCTGTAACCCTTTTTCTCAAGATACTGAGTGGCCAATACCTCCCCCTTGTTTCCTGTAATTTTATTTTGGTTTTTCACTATTTTAGTATCCCACAAATGACAAAAAGCCCCGACATAAAGCCGGGGCATACACGTAATCAAATGTTTTTAAATTTTCTCAAATTTATCGTACCCAGTACTACTATCACTACCCGGAAAACCTGAAGCATAACCATACCCCTCTTCCTTGGTCATGATACCTTCCTGAACGAGCCACCAAGCGGGCATGGCTTGAATCTCGATCACCATCGGCGGCCATTCCGTGTCTCTTTCAAAAGTGGTTCGACCCACTTCGTCTCGATCCAAACGATCACCCATACCTGTTCCTACTCCGGGTGCGGGCTTTGCTGAAGACAGGCTAAACATTTTTGCTCCACCATCCCTGGAAGAAGACTTTACTTCTCCACGAAAAACAGGAAAATGAGAAATAAAGGCGTTTTTCTCACGATATGCAGCAATGGCGATCACTCCAAGATTATCAACCTTACCAGTCGCCTGTTTGGCCACAGTTTCGACATCAAACTCAGTAAATACAAACGGCCTGGTGTGGAAATCATCCATTCGCCAACCCTTCACTATGTAACTGCTAAAACCATGAACCACCATCCCTCTACATTTTTCCATATCAGCAACCTCATCTTTGAGGGTGTTACGACCATCAATCGCCGTCAGGATCTCCAAGCGACTTGGAGAATCATTACGCACCTCAATCTGATACTCCATCAAATCATTTGCTTCAACAAAATATCGACCACTGTGAACATATATAGCCATACAGCCACCATTCGCATCCAACAACGACACACTGATCCAAGATTTCTGAACTGAAATAATTTTCAAAATAGCTCTCCTTTTGGCTCTCGCCTAATCAAGTTATGAATGTACCAACTTCGTCGCTATTCTACCTTTATATGGGATATACGTCAAGCCTAACCAAACTAAAAAACCCTTTCTCTGTATTGAAGTGCCTCGGCCAAATGCACCGACAAAATGTCTGCACTGCCTTCTAGATCTGCCACTGTTCTGGCTACTTTCAGCACTCGAAAAAATGCTCTCGCCGACAAATCAAACTTTTCCATTGATAATCTCAAAATTCTTACTCCGCCTACATCCAAACGGCAAAACTCCTTTACCAGTTTGTTTTTCATCTGGGCATTACAAAAAATCCCAGTATTTACCAATCTTTCACTTTGCATTTTCCTGGCTTTCATCACCCTTTCTCGAATAACAAATGAGCTTTCGCCTTTTTCTACCGACCCAATAATCTTCTCTGCATCTACCGCTGGCACATTAATATGCAAATCAATCCGATCCAAAATTGGCCCGCTTATCCTTCTTTTATACCTCTCGATATCTCTCACCGTACACTTACACTCGTGTGTTGGGTGCCCCAAAAATCCGCAAGGGCAAGGATTCACTGCCGCTACCAGCTGAAATGCTGCTGGATATGTCACTCTACTCATTGCTCTCGCTATTTCCACTTTTCCATCTTCCATCGGCTGTCGCATCGCTTCCAATACACCTCTCGGAAACTCCGCCATCTCGTCCAAAAACAACACTCCCAGATGTGCCAAACTCACTTCACCTGGAACTGGATGACTGCCGCCCCCAATTAAGCCCGCTAGACTAGTCGAGTGATGCGGGGACCTGAAAGGTCTTCGTCGAACCACCGCTTCTCCTGGCTGCATTAGACCCGCAGAAGAATAGATTCGCGTTACCTCCATTGTTTCTTCCTCAGTTAGTGTCGGCATTACACCAGGCAACGCCCGTGAAAGCATTGTTTTTCCCGACCCCGGTGGACCAGACATCAAGATATTGTGTCCCCCAGCCGCCGCAATCATCAGTGCCCTCTTCGCTGTCTCTTGCCCCACAATCTCCGCCATATCAAAGTCAGGTGACGCTGTTTCTACCAAACTTTTTATCATGATTGTTTTTAGGGATTTAATTATTTTTATCTCTCTCAAGTGTTCCACCAAGTCTTTCAAACCCCTTACTGGCACTACTTCCACCCCTGCCACAACAGCCGCTTCATTTGCCGACTCTATCGGCACAAATATTTTTTTAAAACCCACTCTTTTGGCAAAAATTGCGAGCAACAAAGCTCCTTTGGTATGTCGCAAACTCCCGTCCAAAGACAACTCACCAAAAAATATTCCCAACTCTTTCATCGCAACATCACCATTGGCTGCCAAAATCCCTATGGCAATCGGCAAATCATAAGCCGAACCTTCTTTGGGCAAGTCCGCAGGCGCCAAATTAACCGTGATTTTCTTCTGCGGAAAAGCAAAACCGCAGTTTACCAAGGCTGTCCTTACCCGCTCTCTAGCCTCACCCACTGCTTTATCCGGTAAACCAACTATATTAAATCCGGGGAATCCTTTCTCGGCCACATCCACCTCCACATCTACTGGGAAACTCTGAAGACCCACACAGGCAACGCTTTTTATGCAGGCAAGCATAACTTCAGTATATTCCCTATAAATCCAAAATTGTTTCTTCACAAAAAAAAAGGCCTACTAATTAAAGTAGGCCTCGGTAAAAACATTTCTCTCTCCTTTGAATAAAAACCTTATAGACGAATACCGATCTGATATCCGCGCATTTGCGCAAAATGATCGATATCCGCCAACAGTTTCTTGTTCCTTGGATCAGGCAAGTCTAGTACTTTATTTGTCAAACCTACCAGACGTGCCTTACCCCAGCAAATGCACTGGGTCCAGTCTTCTTGACCCAATAAAGGGTCATTTAGAACTTCTTCAACTTCTTTCTGAATTTTTTCAAATGATACTTCCCCATTAATTGCACCTGTATTGTTCATATTTCCTCCATGAAATATGCTGTCAAACCGCTAATTATGAATTTCAATTTACAGCTCGAAGCATACCACGAATATACCTAAATGTCAAGTTATAGGTCTATTTAAGCCAAAAAATAGGCCCCGTTGAAAAACGGGGCCAATTCATAAACTAAAAGATCATGCGTTCGTAGACGATGTCTCCCCACATGCCGAAAAATGTCCGTTGCATGTAAGCATCGTCTTCAGAAGGCTCGGTTTCCTTACCTTCACTGGAAATATCATCGGTTTTCGTGAAGGCAACTGCCACAGCAAACAGCAAGTTTGCCAACACGTAAAGCACAAACAGAGCAATCAAAACACCTAGCGCAATTAGAAACCACATATTTCCTCCTTTATCCAATTAAGACATCCAAACCTCAAAGAAACTGAGGTATATATTTCAATTTACAGCTCGAAGCATACCACGAATATACCAAAATGTCAAGTTATAGGTCTATTTAGCCACGAAATACTTACACGTCTTCTCCTCTATCAACCCATCCAGTTGTAGGCTCAAAATCTCTTCCATTACCCTCTCCACAGGCACCTTCAAAACTCTAACCAGCTCATCCACACTCTTCTCCCCACTCTCCAGTGCCAGCAAAATAGGGTTCTTTGATAGCATTGGTTCAAACCCCATTTCCAGCTGACCAGGCACCAAACCCATCACCTGTAACACGTCTTGTGCACTCGTGACCATCGCAGCCTTCCCATTCTTAATCAGATTATTTGTCCCTTCGGCCACCTTGCTCGTCACCAATCCTGGTACAGCCATCAAAGGCTTCTGAAATGAGTTCGCCAACCTGGCCGTAATTAAGCTCC
>DATIKJ010000019.1:0-1752 GCA_035477615.1 Spirochaetia bacterium
ATTATTCACAGTCTTAAAGTAATATTTAATGCTTATCAGAAACTATTCAATACTATTTTTATCTATCAAGTTGAAAAAAACCAATAACATTTGATATTTATCAGAAAATTCTGAAGATTCTGCTTTTTCACCGGTTTGATAATTATTGACTATTATTCTATCTAATAAAGTAGAATTTCCTTGAAATAAAAGAACATAAGTTATTGTGGCATTTTTAATTTGACCATCCCGCGTTCAATGACGAAGTGCAAGAAGGGAGGGGCCTAAACCCCTCCCCAGTAGCGACAAAAACCTGTATTGTGTGTTTACCACAACAACAAAATGCAGGAGCATCGCCATGGATAGGAATAGCACAGAAAAGCAGAAAAAGTACATACATCTATCGTTTGCAGAGCGGGAAGAAATATCCGTTGGGTTAAGTTCGGGTAAAAGCGTTCTTGATATTGCCCGGAAATTAAACAGAGACGAAAGTACTATTTACAGAGAAATAAGTAGAAACAATGCGCATATCAATGATGTTCAGTACCGAGCAAATCGTGCTCAAATACGAGCAGATAAACGTAAAAAAGAAAGTCATAACAGACAGCGCTTGTCGAACCCGGTAATCCAAAAGTACGTTGTCAAAAAGCTCAAGGAAGAATGGACTCCAGAAATAATTGCAGGTAAACTACCACTTGATAAACCAGGGTTTAAGACAAACCATGAAACCATATATATGTGGATATATAAGGATCGCCGAGACTTGATTCAATGTCTTCCAAGGGCACACAAAAACCGTCAAAAGCGTTCTAGTATAAAGAATAAGCGGTGTATACGAGTTCCAGATCGTACAATGATCGAGCATCGTGATCCACAAATACAAACGAGAAATGAGGCCGGGCACTGGGAAACGGACACTGCTGTTTCCAGGCAAAGCAAGGCAGCGATTACTGCAACCGTGGAACGAAAATCAAGATACCTAATTGCGAAAAAAATCAAAGGTAAAACCGCAATAGCCATGCATGGTGCTGTAGTTAATAGTTTGAAAAAACTTCCTGAGAAACTCCGGAAAACCATTACATATGACAATGGTACGGAAAACGCAAACCATAAATTAACCGACAAGGCATTAAAGACAAAAGCGTATTTTTGTAATCCATATCATAGTTGGGAAAAAGGAAGTATTGAAAATCGGATAGGTATGATACGCAGATACTTTCCCAAAAAAACAGACTGGTCCTTGATTACTCAAAAACAACTTGATAAGGTAGTCAAGAAGATTAACACTCGACCAATGAAGTGTTTAGGATTCAAAACACCTGAAGAGGTTTTTGTCGCACTTTGTCATTGAACGCGGGTTCTTTATAAGTCAATGGTACTAAAATATCATCAAGCTGTTCTCCAAGTTTTGGCAATCGTGAAATATCTCGATACTTGTAGGGCGCTTTTTTAGTTTGAGAGTCTTCTTCTCGCAATTGGAAGCTGTAGTCATCTCCATTTGACCAAGCACCAAAGAATGATCCTGTCCAGCGAAGGTACGATCTTAGTTGCTCAAGACCAGTCGTGCTTTTAGGTTTCTTTAGTTCGAAAATAATAAAAGGTTCAGTACAAGTTTCATCTGTAAAAATAACAATATCGGCACGCTCTTTTTCAGAATCCTCACCCATTTGAATGGGCCATTCCACCTCAATGTTAGTTAGAGGATATTTTAAAGTTTTAATTATCCAAAGTAAAAATAATTGACGTACTACTTCTTCTGGTTTTGCCCTTAAC
>DATIKJ010000020.1:0-7920 GCA_035477615.1 Spirochaetia bacterium
TTATGAGCGAATATAAGAGGAAGCACAGGAATAATATTTCCATAACAGTATTGTTATGGAAAAGATGACGAGCAAGCTCTTATTCCTCAATCCAATTCTGCCCTGAAAAGGCGTGTAGACGGCAGGACTTGTTGAGGGAAAACAAAATATAGAAATGTTAAACTAAACGCATGTCCGACTCGGAAAATAATTTATCCAAAATCATTCGCCAACTTTTTTATCTTTTATTTTTTCTCACCCCTCTCCTTCTATGGCCATACACCTCAGAAGTATTCGAATTTAACAAGATGATGTTTGTCTATCTGATAACTATTCTTATCGCATCTACTTGGGAAATCAAGTCTTTCATCAACAAGAAATTTGAGATTGCCAAAACTCCACTCGACATCCCCATCCTTCTTTTCCTCGCCTCTCAAATTATCTCCACCATAATTTCCATCAATCCCCACACCAGTCTCTGGGGCTACTACTCCCGCTTCCATGGTGGACTAATGTCTACTATCTCCTATATCATTCTCTACTACGCCCTCGTCACTCATTTCACTGGCCATATTAAGTCTATTAGAAATCTTATTATCGCCATCCTTTCCTCAGCAACTCTCATTTCAGTTTATGGAGTTCTAGAGCACTTCGGCTTCTTTGTTGTCTGCGGCACTCTTGGAATGGGATTTACCCAATCTTGTTGGATTCAAGATGTACAAAATCGTGTCTTCTCCACTCTTGGTCAACCCAACTGGCTCTCTGCTTTTCTTGTCGCCCTTCTCCCCCTTTCTCTATTTCAAATATCCTCCTCTGAAAAAATTAATCACCGTTTTCTTCATATCGCACTCTCTCTTCTCTTTTTAATCACTATCATCTTTACGAAATCTCAGTCCGGCATTACCGCTACCGCAATTGTTCTTTTTCTTTATTTCATCATCACTGCCATCCAAAAGAAAAAGTCTTTTCTCCTCCTTCTTTTGATTCCTTTTTTTGTTTTGATTTTTATTTTCAAAGGTAACACAGTTCGCCACACTCTTTCTTCTATAAACAACATTAATCCTTTTTACTCCGACACCCTCACTATTGTTCAAGAAGAAAACAAAACTAGAATCGGCGGCTCCGACTCCATGATTATCCGCCGTGTTGTCTGGGAAGGTGCCATAAAACTCGGACTCGCCCATCCTCTTTTTGGTACTGGAGTGGAAACCTTTGGCTACTCCTACTACTGGGTGCGCCCTGCCGCCCACAATCTCACCTCCGAAGCCGATTTCCTCTACAACAAAGCTCACAACGAGTACTTAAACTTCTTGGCTACCACCGGCTTCGTCGGTCTAACCGTCTATCTTTTTCTCATTGGTTCGATTCTCTATCTTTTCTTAAACAAAAAAACCAAACACAACCATCTTCGTCTACCACTTCTTTTGGGCTTTCTCTCCATTCTGATCACCAACTACATTGGCTTCTCTGTCGTCAATATTGCTCTCTTCTTTTTTCTTTATCCAGCAATATACATCTCCATAATCGAGAAAAACTCTCTTTTCTCACGCAAATTAAACCTCGACACTACCATCGGCACTCTCTTCGTCTCCTTCATAGCCATCTGGACCATTGTTGGTATTTTTAGATCATGGAGTGCTGACATCGCTTACAACAAAGGTAAAACCAGTTTTGAAGAAGCCGAAAAAGCTGTTAAATTAAATCCCAAAGAACCCATCTACTATGCTCAACTTGGCAATATCTACTCCCTCATCACCACCCAAATGATTGTCCCGCAAATTACGAAACTGCCAGCTACCGCCTCAGCTGAGATCAAAACCCAAGCTCAAACAGTTTTGGAAAAATACATCAATCTCTCTGTCGAAAACATTAATAAAGGCCAAACTCTCAATCCTTATAATCTCAACATTCTCAAAACAAAAGCCAAAACTGAACTAACTCTTGCTACCGCAAATCAAAAATACTATCAAGAAGCTCTCAATACTCTTCTCAAAATCACTGAACTCTCCCCAACCGAAAGTAACAACTATCTCAATGTCGGTATCCTCTACCAGAACCTTGGCAAAACAGATCTAGCCAAACTGGCTTTTGAAAAAGCAGTTGAACTAAAACCTGACTTCCAACTAGCCAAAGAATACCTCAACAAGCTTTAGAGCACAAAAAAGGCCCTCCCTAAGGAAGGCCAAAACTCACAACGAAATAATCTTTCTAAAAGACTTCACATCAGGAAGAAAACATATAAAACCTTCCTTTCCTCCTCGACGCTTTCTTGCAAAGAGACGAACCCTCTTTTTGCGAAGAGTGTCCATCTGATCTTTGGTAAGGAGAATTACCGGAACTGTTCTCCTCAATTTAGGAAAGTAAATGGCTGACAAAACTACTTTTCCTAACCAAGAGGAAGTCATATTCCTATTCAGCTCAGTAACTCCTTCTTCTGGAACTTTCTCCCCTCTAGCCAGAACATATCTGGGGTTCAAAAAAAGCCGAAATACCTCCTCCGGACTCAATCCCCAATCTTCTGTCATTCCAACACCTCCTTAAATTTAATTTACAGCCAGCAGATACCTCATACCCCTAATTCTTTCTCTTACAAACAAAAAGACTAGTGGCAGTAATACTACTAACCACCACAAAGAGGCACCTGTTACCAATAAGAACATCATCAGATCACCCAGGCATACTATCAGTATCATAACAAACCAAAGGCCACCAATAAAAGCATCATTTATGAAGATACTTCTTTGGATAACCTTACTCCTCCAAAAAATTGGCAGGCTTTCCATAATAGCCAAAAACAGGATTACCCACAAAAGTGGAAGACTGGCCAAGTATGCCAAAGTTAGGGTTACCCAAAAGATGATTACCACACCAAAAAAATAGTACAGTGCTTTTACCATAATCCTCTCCTCCTTTCCTGAAAGATGTATTTCTTTTAACGTGCCTGCCAATTCTACCACACTGCATACTATAAGTCAATTCATTCACCAACCTAAATTCAGATGATAAAATATGGGCGTACTTTGATACTCTATTTCAAAAAGGAGAAAATATGGCTTCAACACATCGCTATCGTCAAGATTTACCTCGATACAACCAACCTGTTTGTTCTGATCACTGGGATGCTGATACCTATCGTGAACGAATGATGTCTGGAAAACCTAAGCAAAAATCGACTACTCCAACATCCTCCCCCACACGACCACCCCAACCGGAGATCATCTACGAAGAAACACCTGCTAGTATATTCACTTTCGAAAACCTCATCAAATTTTCTTTTTGGAAAAAATTCCTTGGTTTCTAATAATACTTACCCAGCCGTAAAAAGCTGGGTTTTTCTTTTAAATGGTAAAATATACATATCCTATAAATGAAAATCCTGAACACACCACATCCATCTCTCCGTCGTGTCGCCGAACCTATCGTAAAGATCGATAAGAAACTAAAAAACGAAATCGCCGACATGATCCGTACCCTCAAGTCCGCTAAGGATCCAGAGGGTGTTGGTTTGGCCGCCACTCAAGTAGGTATCAATCGACGCCTCTTCATCATCACTTTCAACGGTGTTCCCGAAATCTTCATCAATCCTGAACTTAAAAACTTTTCTAAAGCAACTCTGTTTGATGTTCACTCTCGCCCTAAAGATCGCTGGCTCGAAGGCTGTCTCTCTGTTCCTCGTCTCTGGGGTGTCGTCAACAGACCTTACTCTGTCGAAGTAGACTATCTCACTCCTGTTGGTGACAATCTCGAAAAACGCCATCGCAAACTGGAAGACGCCGACGCTGCCTATGTCCAGCATGAAAACGATCACCTTAATGGTATTCTCTTCACCGATCGTATCCTCGAACAAGGCGGAGAAATCCTGCGCGAGACAACAAATGGCCTTGTCCCTGTCGAGATGTAATTCCATCGTTTTGCAACAAAAAAAAACCGCCCTTTCGAGCGGCTTGTAACTTCATCTTCTTTTACGGCAGCCAGGCATAAATTACTGGCACTGATCTTTCTCCATCTTCTGGTGGCGTCAGATTGACAATCATTCTCAAGTCTGACCCATCCGACCTTATTGCATATATGCCAGGGGTCTTACTCGAAAATTTTTCATCAAGAACAAAGGCAATCCAAGCCGAGTCCGGAGACCACTGAAACCCCGTGTGTATACCATCTTTAAACACCTTACCACAGTCGCCCCAGAGACTACAGACCACGATAGCAAAATAACCTTCCTGAAAAACAATCTTTCCACCATCTGGAGACCAGGTCGCACTACTAAACACCGGCCAGGTGTGATCTTCTGGTGTCTGAGTCTTACAGTACAACAGTTTTTCCTTGGGAGTATTGCTATGTATGTCTACAATCGACATACAGCCAGTCCCAGCGCCGGTAGCATCGTATGAATAAAACAGACCATAACGACTGTCCGCTGACCAACCATAGAACCACAGATTGTCGTCATTGTTTTTCGTTGTTGTCTCAAAAAGGACTTCTTTCCCGTCAACCATCTGCAACATCCTCATAGATGTTCCAAAATAGCCGCCATTTTTTTCAAACGCACCGGTGGAAAAAGTAGTCAGCAGAGCCACCAACTTTCCATTTGGACTGACAGTCCAGTAATCATCATCATTGTTCCGTCTTTGTCCAAATTCTGTAAACTCGTCTTCCCCATCTTGGGTTACTCGATACGCACCTGCGTACTCAAAACCATTGTCATATTTGCTAGTCGGCACAAAAATAGGCGAACTCGCAAAAGTCGACATGGGAAAAGATATGCTATTAAAGTCAAACTGTGAATCCATTTTGTTTGCCGAAAAAGGTTGATCATAGCCTTTTTCTCGATCATATATCAACTTCCACATGTCCCCATAACCATAATCGGTGCTTATTTCAGAGGCGAGTATCACCAGCTTATCTTCACCGACAGCACCTGCAAAACGGACGTACTTTAAACCAGGTAAGTCGGTTTTCAAACTAATCTGGCTGACAACCCCGTTCTCTACGTTAGCCGACCAAGCCATAGTTTGAGGGTTCATGCTTACAATATGATCAGCTGAAAAAATGATTTCCCCAGTCGGTTCAGATTTCACGACAGGTTTTGCAGAACAACCAACAATCACAAATGAAATCAACACTATCCAAAGCACTTTTTTGAACATTTTGTCTCCTCTTTAAGCCAAAATCTATACTAAATTAACGTACAATTAGAACGTCTTATAGTACTTTATTATCCTCTATAAGTCAAGCTCCTGATAAAATAGACTCATGAAACCCAATCTAATTTACTTCGGCTCTCCCGACTTTTCCGCTACTATCCTTGAATCGGTTATCAAGTCTGGTATTGTTAATGTTGTCGGTGTGGTTACCAATCCCGACACTTCTCAAGGGCGACGTCTTATCCTAACCCCCTCACCAGTAGCCGTTTTAGCCGAAAACTACAACCTCCCTATTTACAAGCCTGAAAAACTTGACGAAGCCAACCTCGCCCACCTCAAACTTCTCAAGCCCGACATCTTCCTGGTTGTCTCTTTTGGTAAGATAATTCCCAAAGCATATCTCGACACACCCCGAATCGGCACTTTCAATATTCATTTTTCCTTACTTCCCAAGTATCGTGGAGCTCTTTGTATCAGTGAGGCCATCAAAAATGAAGATACTGTTACCGGCGTCACCTTGATGAAAATGGATGAACTCCTAGACCAAGGTCCCATTATTTCACGGATAGAAGTTCCCATTGATATACAGGATAACACTGCCACATTGACTACAAAACTTACTCAGGCAGCTTCAGCTTTATTAGCCGATAAATTACCCGAAATTTGTGCCCAAAAATACACCGCTATCCCCCAAGACGAAACCCAAGCCACTTTCACCAAAAGCCATAAAACCTTAAACAGACAAACTGCCTTTATTCCCTTTGAAAAAATCCTCACTAGCCAAAACAGAGTTGATGCATCAGCGACCCATGCCCTTATTCGCTCCCTAAACCCTGACCCCGGTGCTTGGACGACAATCAACAATCTAGATGTCAAAATTACCGACACTTCTCTTGTAGATAACAAACTCGTTTTGAATACAGTCCAACTCCCCGGCAAATCCCCCATCTCATGGAAACAGTATCTTCAAGGACACCCCGTCTCCTAATCAATAAAAATTCTTTTCGCTAATCTCTCAAATCGATCGGGTTTTTTGCTATCCAAATACGTTAGATAATTACAGTCTCCAGAAATGAAACTAAAAATCATGGAAAACTCATTCATATCTCCCTCATTTTCTTCAAGGTACTTCAAGTTACCAACTGTTTCATCATTATCCAATCTGCCTACAGCCACACAAAAATCATTTTCTATTTTATGAAAACCAATCCCAAAACTAATATCTGCGACAACTAATCTTATAATTCTAGGTTCATCGAAATTTTCTCTCCTGGCTATCTTAACCGGCTCCCATTTTCCCGTCTCTTCATCCTCAAAATATACTCCAAAAATTCCCTCCTCAACTTCCATATCTGCAATATATTTTTCTTTTATCTCCCCCATTCTGTCCAACACAACAGTCAAATCATCAATAACCTCCTCATCAAAATCATCACCGCTGTCTAATAAATTCCTTATGAACGATAGTATGTCTACCTTAATCGATGATAACTCCCCATCGTTGTTATAAATAGCACCAATACCCCAGTAGTAATTTATTGCTCTTAATCCGTTCTCGGACAAAGAAAAACTTACCCGTCCTCGTGATGTATCTGCCTCCCAACCCATCTGACCATAGCCTTCAATCTCGTTAGCCACCGTTCCCCCAAGATCCATCCTCGACTTTATGTTGAAATTTGGAATATGTCGCAAAAACTCGGCTGAGTTAGGCATTTACTTTTGCCTTAGCTACTTGCTCGGCTCTCTGAGTTTCTCTAAGCGTTCTCTTGCAGGTAGTACACACTTTAATCTTTACTCTTGTACCTTCGATTACCAAGTGATGAACATGAAGATTTGGTTTACGAATTTTCTTAATTCTACGTTTTGAAAAACTGACTAAATTAATATGCTGAACTCCCTTACCACAAATGGCGCACTGAAGTTTCCCCTTTTCAGGCTGTTTGACTGTTTGTTTCATGGGCACAATTTTAGCATATTTTCCACTTCACCGGTATACTAGAATAAAAGTTATGTTGATTACACTACTCGGAATTCTTCTTACTATCGTTTCTCTTGTCTTGGCCGTGGCTATCCATGAGTTTGCTCATGCTTGTGCAGCCGACCGTCTGGGCGACCCAACCGCGCGCGCCGCCGGTAGACTAACTCTTAATCCTTTTGCTCACATCGATCCTGTTGGCACTGTAGCTCTTCCCCTCGCTCTCATGCTCATATCTGGAGGTAACTTTGCTTTTGGCTGGGGCAAACCAACTCCCTACGACGAATACAATCTTCAACATCCTCGCCGCGATGTTGGTATTATTTCCATCGCGGGGCCCATCAGTAATTTGATTCTAGCTTCTATCATCGCCCTTGCCATTCACTTTCTTCCTTATACTTTTTCATATTTTCTAATCCCCTTGGTAATCGTTAATATTAGTCTCGCCATCTTCAACCTCATCCCTGTCGGTCCTCTTGATGGTCAAAAAATTATTTATGGTTTGCTACCTCGCGATCTTGCCTATGAGTATCAAGCAATCATGAATAAATATGGCACTCTTCTTCTTATCCTTCTTATCTTCCCCATCTTTGGCAGTTCTCCCGTTATGGCCATCCTAGATCCAGCCATTCGCTTCTTCATCCGCCTCCTCTTGCCATAAAATAAGGAAATATCTAATTGTTTCCCGAAACAAAAAGTCCGTAGTCTATATTCAAGCATCATAACGAAGTTATGAGCGAATATAAGAGGAAGCACAGGAATAATATTTCCATAACAGTATTGTTATGGAAAAGATGACGAGCAAGCTCTTATTCCTCAATC